>CALPQP020000099.1 GCA_943325745.2 Gulosibacter massiliensis | reverse complement strand
AGTTGGCGGCGATTCCGGTCGCGGCGGTGAACGCCGCGAGCGTCGGGTAGTTGCCAGCGTCGTCCTCATCCAAGTACAACGGCCAGTTCGCCCAGTTGACGGTGGGGTCCGAATCCGAGATGTCCTCCGCGGCAACAGGAGCCTGTTCCCCGGGAGCACACGCGGCCAGCGATAACGCGATCGCACCACCAAATGCGCCACCGAGAAGTGCGCGTCGTGAGATCTGGGCCGCTCGAGCGTGCTGTACCAGTTCGCGAATAATCGGATCTTCAGGAAGGTTTTGCTTGTTCATGCATTTCCTTTGCTCGGTGGGCGACTTCTCTGTCGTTCCCGCGTATGTCTGATAATGGCACATTCGGTGACAAAAAGTAACTACTCACGCCGAATTACGCCAGACTGAGTCAACACAGAAACGAATTTCGCAGAAATATCACGATTTTGTTGCGGAATCCCTCGCGAATCGCCATAATGACAGAGGGATTCCCCACAACTCGATTGTCACAGGAGACACACCATGCGGATTGCCGTTCCCGCCGAAATCAAAAACAACGAATATCGCGTCGCAATTACACCGGCAGGAGTGAAGGACCTCGTATCCGCTGGTCACTCTGTGCTGATTCAATCCGGCGCTGGTCTGGGTAGCAACATTTCCGATGATGAGTATGCGAAGCAGGGTGCCGAAATCGAGAAAGACGCGGCGAAGGTCTGGGCCGCCGGTGACATGATCCTCAAGGTCAAAGAGCCGATCGAAAGCGAATACCCGCACTTCCGCGAAGGGATGCTTCTCTTCACCTATCTTCACCTCGCCGCCGAAGAGCACCTGACTAAGGCGCTTCTCGACGGGAAGGTCACCGCCATTGCGTACGAGACGGTTCAGCTTCCCACCCGCGCACTGCCGCTTCTCGCTCCGATGAGTGAGGTCGCCGGCCGCCTGTCAGTGATTGTCGGCGCGAATGCGATGCTTCGCCCCAACGGAGGAACCGGGCTTCTTGTCTCGGGTGTCCCGGGTACCCACGCCGCGAACATCGTCGTCCTCGGTGGCGGTGTCGCCGGTACCAGCGCCGTCGCGATGGCAGTCGGTTTGGGTGCGAACGTCACCGTATTGGACACCAACATCCAGCGCTTGCGCGAACTCGACGCGTTGTACGCGGGCCGAGTTCAGACCCTCGCGTCGAACGCCTACGAAATCGAAAAGGCCGCGGTGAACGCCGACATGGTCATCGGTTCGGTACTCATCCCCGGAGCGAAAGCGCCGAAACTCATTACCAACGCGATCGTGAAAAAGATGAAGCCCGGCAGCGTTCTCGTCGACATCGCAATCGACCAGGGCGGCTGCTTCGAGGACTCGCGCGCGACGACCCACAGCGAACCCACCTTCGCCGTTCACGACACAATCTTCTATTGCGTCGCGAACATGCCGGGGGCTGCGCCGCAGACGTCTACACACGCCCTGACCAACGCGACTGCGCCCTATGTTCGCGCACTCGCCGCCAAGGGGTGGAAGGACGCACTTCGCGCGGATGCATCGCTGGCGCTCGGACTCAACACACATGACGGCACACTTACTAACGACGCGGTTGCCGTCGCTCACGGTCTCGACGCGGTGTCGCTCGAGTCTGTTCTCGCGTAAAGCACAAACCGGAGACCCCGCCACGAACCGACGCCGGGTGCTGAGAAGGGGTCGAATGTTTCCGGCGGAGCGCCCGTAGCGCGATGTGCCTCGAGAGTCGAGGTCCGGAGTGTCACGATGTTCCGAACAGGTCCGAACGCGCGTGGTAACGGGTGACCGCTCGACACAAGAACGACGACCGGCGGCGACGCGTGGCGAAGTCGCCGAACCGCATCGAGAAATGCGCTCGCCTCGATGGGCGTCATCGAATCCACCATTCGGTCCAGGTCGTCGATCACGATGATGCGGGCGTCACGATGGAGTTCCCGCTCACTCGTCACCCAGATCGCGGAATGGCCATCGACTAACGCCCGCAGCGTTTCAGTTCGCCCAGAACCACGGTCGCCGACAACAGCGATGTCGCCATCACTCGGTTGCCAGTGGGCGACGCGGTAACACGCGTGGGCCACATCGTCGACGAGCCCAAACCCAGTTCGACCGTCTCGCCGAACGGGCGTTGACAACGCCGGCTGCCACGGGGGCGGGTGGACTCGCTCTCCGGACAGTTCGGTCAATTGGGCGGGGTCCACGGAGGGAACGAGAACGTCGTGGACCAGACCGTCACCGAGCGTGACCAGGCACCTCCCCCGTGCCGGAGCGAGGGATGTGGCTCGTCCCAACACCTGAATCACATCGTGAAGAGTATTCATCGCGAGACAGATCCGCACGGGGATGTTTGCCAACACGGCATCACGTAACACTCCGCTCGGGTGCTGGACCGCGAGGACGAGGTGAACTCCGAGCGACCGGCCACGCCGAGCGATGTCCGCGAGCAGGTCGTGCGCGTCGGGGAACTGGCGCAGGAACTCGTGAACCTCGTCGACGACGATGGCGAGCCGGGGAACGCCAGACGCGTTTTCGATTGACGCAACGCGTTGCCGAACAAACTCCGCCTCGCGTCGACGAAGCTCTGCACTCAATCCCGCAATCGCGCGCAGAACATTAGTGGTTGTCAAATCGGTGAGCGTTTCGACGTGATGGGGTAGTCCGCGGAGTGGACCCAGTGTCGCACCGCCCTTGAAATCAATCCCGACGAACTGGAACTCGGTCGGTGTGAAACGCCTGGCCCAGCTGACGACGAGAGCGGTGAGTGCGTGGGATTTCCCCGATCCGGTTCGACCCGCAATGAGCGCGTGGGGAGTGTTCGACGTCAACGACACGGATAACCGCGCCTGACTGATTCCCGCGATAGCGGTCAAAATCCCGTCCGCACCCGTGACGTCGTCGGGCAGATAATCGACGCGGGTGGGAAGCTAGCCGCGTGTCGTGACGGAATCGATGCCGCTGTCCGAACAACGAATGACGAGCGCTGCCTCGGTTGACTCGCCGCGGGCGATGGACGACCCATTCGCCCACCGGGCTGGGATACCGGAGTTCTGCGGGGCGCCGAGTTGCGCGGTTGCCTGAACAAGGAGCGACGTCCACACCGCGTCCGCTGCGGGACCGTTTCCGGCAACGGTGGCCCCCACCGCCACATCGACGAGCCACGGTGAACCGTCCGGTCGGCATCCAGCACGAACCACGGTGTCACCATTTCGAGCGGGCACCCATTCCGGGTTTCGGGCGATGTCGGCGACCGAAGGATGCGCGCGGTTCTCCTCAACAATCCGCCGGGCATCCTGCACGTTTTTCGACTCCCGTTCCGCAGCGCGCTCGCGGGCTCGCGTTGACTCGGTTCGCCGAGACTCTCGAGCCGCGCGCCGAACTCCGTCGACGTGGTGTGCGATCACCATGGTCGGGGCGATGACGGCTCCGAGCAGGGCGAACGACGAACCGGTCACTCCCCACACCAGTCCCGCCACCGCCATCGGTGCGACGACGCCGATGACGGGAAAAGGCACGGCGGTCACCGCGCAACAGTCCCACGATTCGCCCACAGAACACGAGAACGGCGGCAGTTCTGTGCAGAACCGCCGCCGTTCGTGACGTGTTTACTCGCCGATGTAGGACATGACGTGCTTGATGCGCGTGTAGTCCTCGAATCCGTACATCGAGAGGTCCTTGCCATAGCCCGAGTGCTTGAAGCCACCGTGGGGCATCTCGGCGACAATCGGGATGTGGGTGTTGATCCACACCGCACCGAAGTCGAGGTGCTTGGCACACCGCATCGCGCGGCCGTGGTCCTTGGTCCAGACCGACGACGCGAGTCCGTACTCGACGCCGTTCGCCCACGAGAGCGCTTCGGCCTCGTCCTTGAACTTCTGAACAGTGACAACCGGACCAAAGATTTCGTTCTGGATGATCCAGTCGGTCTGCTTGAGACCCGAGACGATGGTCGGCTCGATGAAGAACCCTTCCGTGCCCTGGCGGTTTCCGCCGGTCTCGACGACGGCGTTGTTGGGCAGGTCTCCCAGGATCCCCATCACGCGATCGAACTGGTTCACGT
>CALPQP020000098.1 GCA_943325745.2 Gulosibacter massiliensis | reverse complement strand
GGTACTTCTACGGCATCGAGCTCGTCAAGGACCAGGCCACCAAGGAAACCTTCAACGACAAAGAAGCCGAGCGCTTGTTGCGCGGTTACCTGTCGCAGGCGCTGTACAGCGCGGGCCTCTACTGCCGCGCGGACGACCGCGGAGACCCCGTCATCCAGCTCGCTCCGCCGCTCACTATCGGGCAGCCCGAGTTCGACGAGATCGAGCAGATCCTCCGCGAGGTTCTGGTCGGCGCGACGAAGCTCCTCTAAAAAAATGGGATCCGTCTCTTTTTGGCATGAGGCGGTCGACCTGACCCCACGGCCTGCCCTCGATGGCGACACGACAGTTGATGTCGCCATCGTGGGGGCCGGTCTGACGGGGTTGTGGACCGCTTACTATCTTCAGAAAGCAAACCCTCGTCTATCGATCATGCTGATTGACAAGAACTTCGCCGGTTTCGGTGCGTCCGGACGAAACGGCGGTTGGGCGAGCGCGTTGTTCCCGCAGGCGACCGCGTCGCTCGTCAAGCGATACGGTTTCGATCGCGCAAAAGCACTGCGCGATGCGATGTCGGGCGCCATCTCTGAAATCGGTCGAGTCGTCGCAGCCGAAAAAATCGACTGTGACTGGGTCCACAAGGGAACCATCATTTATGCGCGCAGTGAAACGCAGGAGCGCGAACTGCGTGCCGAAGTTGCCGCGACGAAAGCCCTCGGAATCGATGCGCTCGAGTGGTGGGACGCCGACAAAGTCCGAGCGTCCGGCGCCCGCGGGGCGAGCTTCACCCCCGACTGCGCCAGAGTCCACCCCGCCAAACTCGTTCGTCGAATCGCGGAAATCGTCGAGTCGCGCGGTGCACGGATCGTCGAAGGAACCACCGCGACGTCGTGGAAAAAGGGCGTCGTCCACACGGATCGCGGGGATGTGCACGCACAGCACATCATTAACGCGACCGAAGGCTACGGCGCCTCTATCGCTCAGACCAAGCGCCGTATCCTCCCGTTGTATTCGCTCATGATCGCGACCGAGCCGCTGCCCGAATCAGTCTGGAAAGAACTCGGAATCGAGCACGGGCACACGTTCTCGGACGGTCGTCACCTCGTCATTTATGGTCAACGAACCGCCGACAACCGTTTCGCCTTCGGGGGACGCGGCGCACGCTATCACTGGGGTTCCGCCATCAAACCCGAATACGACCGCGTCGACAGCGTCTTCCTTCACCTCACTCGCACACTGCGAGAGATGTTCCCGCAGATTGCCGACCGCATCGTTGTGACTCACCGCTGGGGTGGGCCGTTGGGTGTCCCCCGCGACTGGCACGCGAGCGTCTCGTATGACCCCACCACCGGACTCGGTGGCGCGGGCGGCTATGTCGGCGATGGACTCACGACCACGAACCTCGCCGGACGAACCCTCGCCGACCTCATCACCGGAGCGGAAACGCCACTGACCGCGCTGCCGTGGGTGAACCACCGGTCCCCGTCATGGGAACCGGAGCCACTCCGATTCCTTGGCGCCAACGCGGGGCTCGTGGGGACGACGTTGGCAGACGTGGAAGAAAAGATCACCGGACGGCCGTCGATTGTCGCTCGTGTGCTTGCACCCCTCACGGGGCACTAGCCAATAGCCTGAAAGAGTGAAACGGTTCTTCACTCCAGGGTTTGGGCGACGCGTCGGCATCGTTGTCGCAGTGCTGTCGCTCATCGCGCAGGTTGGATTACTCGCACTAGGCGGCTGGGGAATTCTCAACGTCTCGATGGTACGCGATTGGCTAACGGTCGGGAAAGCCGTCGACAATGCGCGAATCGATGAGTACGTCGCTCGAGCAGGGCTCTCATCCGCCGGTCGGTTTTATCTGCTAGCGGCGCATCCGACGCTTCACAGCCCCGAAACTTTCGACGAATCATGCCCCAACCCCGAAGCGGGGATCGCGGTTCTCGGGTGCTATTCCGTTTCCGACGACACCATTCATCTGTTAGACATCACGGACGACACGTTCACCACACTTGAACCGGTCGTTGCTGCGCACGAAACCCTGCACGCCGTCTGGACGCGGTTAGATCCAGTTGAGCGGACGAAAGTTTCCGCAGAAATTGAAAAGTCGTTCACCAGCATCACTAATCCCGACCTTCTCGGACGGCTTGCCCCGTACAAATATCTCACGCCAGATCAACGAGTCGCTGAACTTTTTGCAATACTTGGCACGGAATCCGCCACCGTGACGCCAGCACTCGAAGAGTTCTACACCCGCTATTTTGACGATCGACAGGCGTGTGTTGAACTCGCGTTGTCTGCAGCCAACACGATTGCCGAAATCTCGAATTCGATCGAATCTGTGGGCAGCCAAATCCTGTCTGTTGAAAATTCGGTGAAGGATGCTCTCACGACGTACACGCGCGACAAGCGAACTTTGTCGCAGGACATCGATTCGTTCAACGATCACGCAGACATCCCTGGTTATTTCACCTCGTCGTCGGATTTCACGCGTGAGCGGGATTCTCTCCGGCGTCGGCAAACCGCATTAGAGAAGTCACGCGTTGCGCTCAATGAAATGATTGAACAGTACAACTCTCTCGTTGAACAAATGACGGTGCTCAATGCTCGAGCGATGAGACTCAACACGGCGTTGGGAATTGATGCGAGCGCGATGCAATTGGTGCCGGCCGCACCCTAAGCTTTGACGGGGAAAAGGTTCGCAATCTGAGCGAATTCTCGGGTCGTCGGACTCCACGAGACTGCCGCGTCGGAATTTTCGCGAACTTGAACGACCGTGGTGGCGCCTGCGATCACACTCGACATCCCGGGAACCGCCAAGAGCCATCCAATTGTGGCTTCCAGCATTGTGATGCGACGTTCAGCGCAAAACTTCGCAAACTTGTCCATTGCGTCCCACGGCGCCTCGGCGTGCAGATGTTGGCGTGTTCGCATGATTCGCGAATTCTCGGGACCGCCGTCCTTGGTGAACTTGCCCGTAAAAAGCCCATTGTGGAGGGGAAACCATGGCAGAAAGCCGAGTCCCATGTCCTGCGCAACAGGGAGGATGTCGTTCTCGGCGTCCCGCGACAGCAGGTTGTACTCGTTCTGGGCGGAGACGAAACTCTTCAACCCGAGGCGCTTTGCGACGGATTGTGCTCGACGGGCTTGTTCGCCGCTGTAATTGCTGTGACCGATGTGTCGAACCTTGCCCTCCTCAATCAATTCGTTAAGCGCTTCGAGGGTCTCTTCGATGGGTACACGAGGATCCGGAGTGTGATGCTGATACAGGTCGATGAAATCCGTCTGCAGACGCTCAAGGGACTGATCGATGGACGCTCGGATGTAGGCCCGTGAACCACCAGGACCGAGGTGCGCGAGCGGGCTTTCGTATCCCGTGTGTCCGAACTTCGTTGCGATGACCATTCGTTCGCGCGCGTTTGCGACAACCGGTCCCATGAGCCGTTCCGAAAGACCGAAATCTGCGCCGTAAATGTCGGCGGTGTCAAAGAAGTTGATGCCAGCCTGGATCGCGGCTGCCATGACGTCGCCTGTTCCTCCCGCGGTGAACGTCGGTGTATCGGGGCGCCCGAAGTTGTTGCAACCTAGACCGACCGCCGAGACAAGGAGGCCCGAGTTACCGAGGTATCGGATGGGGATGTCCATGATGACTTCATTCCCCAAGTTTGAATAACGCCACATTACTCACACAGTACAAAAGGTTTTGTCAACTAGCAACCCGTCAACTAATCTTCATTTATGACCAATTTTGATGCGCTCGTCCGCATGGACAGCCCGATCGGCCGCCTCGAGATCATCGCGCAAGGCGACTCGGTTGTGGGTCTCACCATCGAATGCGACGGTGAGTTGCCTCACGACTCAACGCCCGAAAACAAGAACGCGGTGCTCGTCACAGCAACTAAGCAACTGGGCGAATACTTCTCGGGAAAGCGTCGTGAATTCAGCGTTCCCGTCTCGTTGGCCGGGACACCGTTCCAGACATCGGTGTGGGATGCGCTGACGGCCATCCCGTTCGGCGCTGTTCGTTCGTACGGCGACGTCGGGATGACAACGGGTCGTTCGACTGCCGGTCGCGCAGTCGGCGGTGCGGTGGGCGCAAACCCCGTCCC
>CALPQP020000097.1 GCA_943325745.2 Gulosibacter massiliensis | reverse complement strand
GCTTGTCGATAATCAAACTAAAGACGAATACAGCGCCAAGGGCACTACCTATCAGGAGAGCGGCAACCAGGTTTCTGCCCGTGCGGGCTTCGATGACGGCTCCCGCGTCACGGATGGCGTGTTCGAAATCGGACATCAGACCTCGAGAAGTTCGGATTCCTTCTTTTTCAACGCGTCGTCGATTGCCTCAATGTGGTGCTTGGTGAGGGCTTCGATTTCCTTCTCGCCGCGCGCCATGTCGTCTTCGCCGACGGCAGCCTTCATCGCTTCGACGTCGGTGATTCCCTTGCGGCGGATGTTTCGAATGGCCACGCGACCGTCTTCGGCTTTTGCCTTGACGATCTTGACGTATTCCTTGCGGCGTTCCTCGGTCATCTCCGGCATCGTCACGCGAATCAGGTTGCCGTCGTTCGTCGGGGTTGCGCCGAGGTTGGGGAAGTTCACGATCGCACGCTCGATTTCTTTGAGTGCGGCCTTGTCGTAGGGAGTAATGACGAGCGAACGCGCCTCGGGGTTCTGAAGGCTTGCGAGCTGGGCGAGAGGGGTTGGCGTCCCGTAATAGTCGACCATGATCTTCTGGAACAACGCGGGGTTCGCGCGACCGGTACGAACGGTCTGGAAATCTTCTTTGATGACGTCAACGGCCTTCGACATCTTGTCGGACACTTCGGCGATAGTTTCGGCGATCACGGTTTCCTCCTGAGTTATTTCCAGTCTAATCCTCAGCCGAGCGCGAGAAGGGCGACTCCCGTGACAACAACGATTGACCCAACCACTCGTTGGACGACGTGTTTCTCGCCGAAAAAGATCGCTCCGCCCAGCGCAACGAGGACGACACTCGACTCGCGCGCGGCCGCGACGAGCGACACGGAGCTCAATTGAACGGCGGTGAGCGCGAGCATGTACGACGTCGGCCCGAGCAGGCCGATGGCCGTGATGATGGCCGGATGGGCGCGGAAGGTCGACGCGCTGTTGCGGCCTCGAATCGCGAACGGGGTGAACAGAATCGCCTGGACGACGAGCGCCATCCAGAAATAGCCGATGGGAGGAAGACCGAGAGTTCCGACCGCCCAGCCGTCCCACACCGTGAAACACGCGATCATCACCCCGACACCGAGTCCGTAAAGAATGGAACTGAGAGGCGCGCGCGTTCCGGTGCGCGAACCGGCGGTCGAGATGACACCGATCCCCGCGATGATGACGGCGACACCGATGAGGGCCACGAGAGAGGGGCGTTCGCCCAGGATGAGTATTGCGCCGAGCACGGAGAGCGTTGGTCCGGTCCCCCGCGCGAGCGGGTAGACGAGCGACACGTCGCCGTCCCGGTAACCGCGCTGCAGCAAGAGGAAATAGATGACCTCGAACACTCCGCAGAGCCCGGCGAGCAACACCCAATTCCATTCGAAGTCGGCCGCCACGAGGGTTGCAATTCCGAGTGGGGCGATAAGTACCGCACCGACCACGTTGATCCACCACAGAACGGTCGGAGTTGAGGACCCGATTCGCTTGAGAAGAAGATTCCACCCCGCGTGTGCTACCGCGCCACCCGCAATCAGCAGGAGGACGAGGGAACTAATTGCTGACCACCGTGCCGATGGCTTCACCGCGGATGGCCTTGGCGATGTTCCCGCCCGGCTCCATTCCGAAAATCCGCATTGGCAGGTTGTTGTCGCGGCAGAGTGCGAACGCCGTCGCATCGATGACCTTGAGTTCCTGCTCGAGCGCCTGAGAATAGGTGATCGTCTCGATCTTTTTCGCATCGTTATTGGTGCGCGGGTCGTCGTCGTACACGCCGTCCACACCGTTCTTGGCGACGAGGACCTCGACCGCCTTGATTTCGAGGGCACGCTGTGCGGCGACCGTGTCCGTCGAGAAATACGGGAGGCCCGCACCCGCACCAAAGATGACTACGCGTCCCTTTTCGAGGTGACGAATCGCACGCAACGGAATGTAGGGTTCGGCGACCTGAGTCATCTCGATTGCCGACTGAACGCGAACGGGCTGACCGGCTTGTTCGAGGAAATCCTGAAGAGCAAGGGCGTTCATGACCGTACCGAGCATTCCCATGTAATCGGCGCGCGAACGATCCATTCCGCGCTGGCTGAGTTCCGCTCCGCGGAAGAAGTTTCCACCACCGACGACAATCGCGACCTGCACGGTCTTGGCGGCCTCGGCGATCTCGCGCGCGATGCCACTGACAATGTCGGGGTCGACCCCCAGGGTTCCAGCGCCAAACGCTTCACCGGACAGTTTCAGAAGGACTCGGCGCGTCGACATGGAACCTCTCTTTCAGTTCCAGAGTACCGAGTGCACGGTGGAATTGACGAAGGGAGGCCCGCGTTTCCGCGAACCTCCCCTGTCGATGTTTGGTTAAGCGCCGACCTTGAAGCGGGCGAAGCCCGAAACAGTGAGTCCGGCCTGAGCAAGAACCTGCGTGATGGTCAGCTTGTTGTCACGCGCGTAGTCCTGCTCGAGAAGAGCGACCTGCTTGAAGAAGGCGCCGAGGCGACCCTCAACAATCTTGGGTAGGGCGGCCTCGGGCTTGCCCTCTCCACGCGAGATCTCTTCGACGATGCGGCGCTCGGCCTCAACGGCGTCCGCGGGAACCTCGTCCTTGGTCAGGTACTGCGGGTCAGCGAACGAGATGTGCTGTGCAATCGCACGAGCGGTCTCTTCGTCCTTGCCCTCATAAGCGACGACAACGCCGACCTGCGGGGGCAGGTCCTTGCTCGTGCGGTGAAGGTAGACGGCAAACTGCGAGCCGGCAATCTTGACGACGCGGCGAAGTTCAACCTTCTCGCCGATGATGGCGGCATCGTCGGCGATACGGTCAGCGATGGACTGTCCGCCGACCTGCGCGCCGAGAGCGGCCTCGGTCGAGTCGGCTCCAGCAGCGGCAACCGCGTCGATGACAACATCCGCAAGTGCGATGAACTTGTCGTTCTTCGCAACGAAGTCGGTCTCGCACGCGAGTTCGATCAGGTACACCGCGTCAGCGGTTTCCTTGGCGGCAACGAGGCCTTCGCTCGTCGAGCGATCGGCACGCTTGGCGTTACCCTTTGCGCCCTTGAGTCGAAGGATCTCGACGGCCTTGTCCATGTCTCCGCCGGCTTCGACGAGGGCGTTCTTGGTGTCAACCATTCCGGTTCCAAGGCGCTCACGGAGAGTCTTGACGTCTTCTAACGAAAAATCAGCCATGTTTGTGCTTTCTGTGTGAATTACTTGTCAGTGGAATCGGCGTCAACGGCGGGAGCCTCTTCGGCGGGGGCTTCGGCGACAACCTCAACCTCAACCTCGGCCTCGGCAGCAGGTGCCTCCTCAGCAGGTGCTTCGGCGACGGGCGCTTCCGTGGCAACATCGGCGACCTCACCGAGAAGCTCGCGCTCCCAGTCGGCAAGGGGCTCGACGGCGGACACGTTTCCGGCCGCAGCGGGCTTGTCGTGACGGATAACAAGACCCTCGGCGACGGCGTCCGCGATGACGCGGGTGAGCAGTCCGACCGAACGAATCGCGTCGTCGTTACCGGGAATCGGGAACTGGATTTCGTCGGGGTCTGCGTTGGTGTCGAGGATTGCGACGACGGGGATCCCGAGCTTGGCTGCTTCGCTCATCGCGAGGTGCTCGCGCTTGGCGTCGACAACCCAGATCGCACTGGGAGTCTTGGTGAGGTTACGGATTCCACCGAGCGACTTGTGGAGCTTTTCGAGCTCGCGGCGCTTCATCAAGAGTTCCTTCTTGGTGAAACCCTTGGTGGTGTCCTCAAAGTCGACCTGTTCCAGTTCCTTCATGCGCTCGAGGCGGCCGAGGACGGTCTGGAAGTTGGTGAGAAGCCCACCGAGCCAACGCTGGTTGACGTAAGGCTGACCGACGCGACCGGCTTCGGCTGCGATCGATTCCTGTGCCTGCTTCTTGGTGCCGACAAAAAGGACGGTGCCGCCACGGGCGACGGTCTCGCGAACGAACTCGTATGCCGCGTCGATGTGGGCGAGCGACTGCTGAAGGTCGATGATGTGGATGCCCGAACGTTCCGTCAGGATGAAGCGCTTGACCTTCGGGTTCCAGCGCTGTGTCTGGTGTCCGAAGTGCACGCCACTGTCGAGCAT
>CALPQP020000096.1 GCA_943325745.2 Gulosibacter massiliensis | reverse complement strand
TTCCACCGATACGCGGCGTTCTCGCGCGTCGAGGCCATCGCCGAAGCGACGGCAATCTGGAAGGCCATCAACGAACCGAACCTGATTGAAAACATCGCACCGACCCGCTCGCGCGCGAAATTAGTCCTAAAAAAGGACCGCGACCATACCGTGTCGACGGTGTTGTTGCGCAAAATCTAGCGGGAGAGTCGCGCGCGTACTGTGTCCGCAAGTCGGTTGGCGACGCTCTCGGCGTGATCCTGAGTGGCGGCTTCGACCATGACCCGCACCAATGGCTCGGTGCCCGACGCCCGGAGCAGGATTCGACCCGAATCGCCGAGTTCGTCCTCGAGTTCCGACTGCAGCGCGGCGATTTCCGTATCCGAGTCCAGAAGCGTGTGGTCAACGTCTTTCACGTTGACGAGAATCTGGGGCAGCGCGGTCATCACGGCGGCCAGTTCCGTCGCAGTTTTTCCCGATCGCACCATCTCGGCTGCGAGGTGAAGACCGGTAAGCAGCCCGTCACCCGTCGTAGAGTGGTCCGCGAAGATGATGTGTCCCGATTGTTCGCCGCCAAAGTTGTAGGCACCCGTTGCCATGTCCTCGAGGACATAACGGTCGCCGACCGCCGACCGCCGGAGCGAGATTCCCTCGCGATTGAGGGCGATTTCGAGGCCGAGGTTGCTCATGACCGTTGCGACAACCGTCGAACTCTTGAGCAGACCTCGTTCGTCCATCGACACGGCAAGAATCGCCATGATGTGATCGCCGTCGATGACCTGTCCGCTCGCGTCGATGGCGAGGCATCGGTCCGCGTCACCATCGTGTGCAATCCCCAGGTCGGCTCCGACCTCAACGACAGTTTTTTTCAAAAGGGCGAGGTCGGTTGAACCGCACCCCTCATTGATGTTGAGACCGTCCGGGTCACTCCCGATTACGGTGACCTGCGCGCCAGCGTCTTTGAACGCACGCGGTGAGATTCCGGCGGCCGCGCCGTTCGCGCAGTCGATGACGATGTGCAACCCGGCAAGCGAGATGTCCATCGTGGCAAGGAGGTGAAGCACGTATCGGTCCTCCGCATCGGCAAATCGGCGAATTCGACCGACTCCCGCTCCAGTCGGCTGAAGGCGCGGTCCTGCCATCGCTTTTTCGATCCGCTCCTCGACGACGTCGGGAAGCTTCGTTCCACCGAATGAAAAGAACTTGATCCCGTTATCCGCTGCGTGGTTGTGCGACGCAGAGATCATGACGCCGAAGTCGGCCTGAATGTCGTTGACAAGAAACGCTGCTGCCGGGGTGGGCAAAACTCCGGCATCGAGAACATCAATGCCGGAACTTGCCAACCCGGCCGAAACCGCCGCCGTCAGGAATTCGCCAGAGATTCGCGGATCACGCGCAACAACCGCGCGCGGCTTACGCCCCTCTCGACGCACCTCGTCGGCGTGTCGACCCTGTGTGAGAACCTGGGAGGCTGCCTGCGCAAGACGCAGGGCCAAGTCGGCCGTGAGTTCGGCGTTGGCGAGCCCGCGAACACCATCGGTCCCAAAGAGACTCGACATCGGAGAATGACCGATTAACGCTTCGAGTACTGGGGAGCCTTGCGGGCCTTCTTGAGTCCAGCCTTCTTGCGCTCCTTGATACGTGCGTCACGCGTGAGGAAACCGGCCTTCTTGAGGGTCGGACGGTTGTTCTCGCTGTCGATTTCGAGGAGGGATCGAGCGATGCCGAGACGCAGCGCGCCGGCCTGACCCGAGGGGCCTCCGCCCGAAATGCGAGCGATGACGTCATAAACAGAACCGAGCTCGAGAACCGCGAACGGCGACGTTATGAGCTGCTGGTGAAGCTTGTTGGGGAAGTACTCTTCGATGGCGCGACCATTCACGGTCACGGTACCGGTCCCGGGAATGAGTCGCACGCGGGCGATTGCTTCCTTGCGTCGACCGACGGCTGCGCCGGCGACAGAGAGAGTGAGCTTCGGTGCCTTGGCGCTCGATGCTGTGGTTTCGCTGATTTTTGCCACTGTTCTAATCCTTCGCTTGGCGCTTACTGCGCGACCTGGTCAAATGTGTACGGCTTCGGCTGCTGTGCGGTGTGAGGGTGCTCGGCACCCGCGTACACCTTGAGCTTGCGGAACTGGTCGGCTCCGAGCGAGTTCTTGGGGAGCATGCCACGAATGGCCTTCTCAACGGCCCGCGTGGGGTGCTTCTCGAGGAGTTCCGAGTACTTGACGGCCGTCAGCCCACCCGGGTAACCCGAGTGGCGGTAGGCAAGCTTCTGCGTCAGCTTCGAGCCGGTGAGTGCGACCTTTTCCGCATTGATGATGATGACGTGGTCACCCATGTCCATGTGCTGAGCGAAGGTCGGCTTGTGCTTGCCGCGAAGAAGAACCGCGGCGTGGCTTGCCAGACGACCGAGGACAACGTCTTCGGCGTCGATGATGATCCATTCCCGCTGGATATCAGCGGGTTTTGGGGAGAATGTACGCGTCACAGTCGTAGCGCTTTCGGTTAAAGTGTTCGTGAATCCCGCTCCGGTGAGGCTTTCTAAGGAAAGAACTCTGTGGAGGGCTCAACCAAGCACCCGGGTCGGGCACCAAGGCTCAACACTACAAGGGATTGCGCGTCTGGTCAAACCGGTTCACGGCGAGTGCGCGACAGTTCGGCTCGGTCGCCCACCTCGTCGTCCGCCGGATAGCCCACCTCGACGAGTGTGAGTCCGTGGGGCGGAATGACAATGAACGCCGAGGTGCGAGTTCGTTCCTCGCGTAGCGTCACCGCATCGCTCACGTTGAGTTTGCCGCGACCCACGGCGATACACATTCCGACGAGGTTTCGCACCATGTTGTGGCAGAACGCGTCGGCCTGCACCTCGGCGACGAGAGTTCCGTCGTTTTCTCGCCGCCAGCGGAAAATCTGCAATTCGCGGACGCGAGTGGCTCCTGGCCGAGGCTTGCAATACGTGGTCCAGTCATGAAGACCAAGAATGGAGGTCGCCGCCTCGTTCATGAGGTCTAGATCGAGGTGATCGTCAATCCAGAACGTGATGTGCCGAGTTCGCGGATCACGATTACCGACGGCATCGGACACTCGGTATTCGTAGCGTCGGAACAACGGAGAGTAGCGTGCGTCGAACCCGGGTGGAGCTACCGTCACACGGTGGACGTTAATCGCTCCACCCGCCAGGATCGAATTGAGTTGGCGCTGAAGCCGTTCGGGTTCCACCGAATCATCGACGTCGACGTCGACGTGAGCAGTTTGCCCCGTCGCGTGAACACCCGCGTCCGTTCGTCCCGCGACCGTCGATTGAATCGTGTCCAGTCGAAGGATCGTTGCCAACGCGACGTCGAACGTTCCCTGCACGGTGTGCAGACCGGGTTGTTTAGCCCAACCGGCAAAGTCAGTGCCGTCGTATGAGAAATCGATGCGGAGTCTCATGATGTGCCACCGTAAACAACGCGAAGCCCGAGGAAAATCCCCGGGCCTCGCGTCATTGAATTACTTGTCGTCGCCCTCGGGGGCAGCGTCGGATGCTGCTTCCGATCCGGCATCGGCATTAGGGGACGCGTCGGTCTCCTCAGCATCTACGCTCTCGACGACCTCAGCCTCGACCACCTCAGCCTCGTCGACCGGAGCATCGACAACGACGTCCTCGACGACCTCAACGACCTCGTCAGCGACAACCGCAGCGACCGGCTTAGCAACCGGTGCAGCGGCAGCGCCTGCGGCTGCGGCGGTCTTCTTGGCTGACTTGGGCTTGGGGTTTACGGGCTCAAGAACGAGCTCAATCTGTGCCATCGACGCGTTGTCGCCCTTGCGGAAGCGAGTCTTCGTGATGCGGGTGTAACCACCCTCGCGCTGTTCGACCTGAGGTGCAATCACGGTGAAGAGTTCGTGCGTTGCGTCCTTGTTGCGAAGAATTCCCAGAACACGACGGCGGGCGTGGAGATCTCCGCGCTTTCCAAACGTGACGAGGCGCTCAGCGAGCGGGCGGAGGCGTTTGGCCTTCGTCTCGGTCGTCTCGATCGACTTGTGGGTGAACAGTGCAACCGCGAGATTCGCAAGAAGTAGACGTTCATGGGCCGGGCCTCCTCCGAGGCGGGGTCCCTTTGTGGGCTTAGGCATGTGTTGGTTCTCCTGTCAGATGCGAGCGCGA
>CALPQP020000095.1 GCA_943325745.2 Gulosibacter massiliensis | reverse complement strand
CAGCGGGCGGAGCCGAGAGCGACACGCGAATCGTGTCGCCGATTCCCTCGGCGAGGAGGATCCCGAACGCGGTCGATGACTTGATCGTGCCCTGAAAGGCGGGGCCGGCTTCGGTAACGCCGAGGTGAAGTGGCCAGTCGCCTCGCTCGGCGAGTAGGCGGTATGCCTTGACCATCACCACGGGGTCGTTGTGCTTGACAGAAATCTTGAAGTCGTGGAAGTCATGTTCCTCGAAGAGGCTGGCTTCCCAGACGGCACTTTCAACGAGCGCTTCGGGGGTCGGGCGGCCATACTTTTGCAATAAGCGAGGGTCGAGCGAGCCGGCGTTGACACCGATGCGGAGGCTCACGCCCGCCGCTTTCGCAGCCTTGGCGATTTCGCCCACCTTGTCATCGAACGCCTTGATGTTTCCGGGGTTCACACGAACGGCGGCGCACCCAGCGTCGATCGCCTGGAAGACGTATTTGGGCTGGAAGTGAATGTCCGCGATGACCGGAATCTGGCTCTTTTTCGCGATGATGTGCAAAACGTCGGCGTCATCCTGGGTGGGTACGGCAACACGCACGATGTCGCAACCGGTCGCGGTGAGTTCGGCAATTTGTTGCAGAGTGCCGTTGATGTCCGTCGTCTTGGTCGTCGTCATCGACTGAACCGAGACCTGGGCGTCACCTCCGACGAGAACCTTACCGACCTTGATTTGGCGGGTCTTGCGACGCGGTGCGAGCGTTTCAACGACGCGGGGAAGTCCGATGTTTACAGCCACAGCACTATCGTACAGCCCTAGAGACCGAGGGTAATCGGCTTGACGATGTCGGCATAAATGAGCAGCGCACTCATGGCCATCAGCACAACGGTAATCACAATCGTGAACGGAACGAGCCTTGCCGAGTCGACCGGGCCCGGTGCCGGTTTGCCGCGAAGTTTCGCCACGGAGTTGCGAATCCCCTGCCATAACGCCACGGCGATGTGGCCGCCGTCGAGAGGCAACAGCGGGACGAGGTTGAAGACGAAGAGTGCGATGTTGAGGCTTGCGAGGATTCCGACGAGAGCCGCGAATCTATCGACGACCTGCAATTGTTCGGCGGCGGCAATGTCGCCCGCGATGCGGCCGACTCCGACGACACTGACCGGACCGTTCGGGTCACGGGTTTCGGCACCGAACGCGGCGTTCCACACCTGAATCATGCGATTCGGCAAATCGATGATGAGGGCACCGACCTGCACGATGTTGTTCCCCATTGCGTCGAGAGCGACCACCGGTGACTGCTGCTGCCGTTCGACCGCGGGGCCGATTCCGATGAATCCGACCGTGGTGGTTTCGGGATTGCCATCCGAATCGAGAACCAGATTCCCTGCCGAATCGAGCGCATACCGAACCGTGGCCATCGGGGTCACCGCGTGATAAATGTGTTCGCCGTCGCGTTCGACGACGACACCGATTTCGAGCCCGGCGGATTCACGGATTATCGAAGTACCGGATTCCCAGTTTGAAACAGGCTCGCTGTTGATCGACACGATTCGGTCGCCAGGTTTGAGTCCAGCCTCGGCGGCGGGGGCTCTCGGGTCACCCGCCTCGCAGGCTGTGCGTGTCGAGGTGACGGGCAGCACACATTCCGAGATCGACCCGATCGTCGTTGTCGCGCCGACGACTCCGATTCCCGTGAACAGAAACAGGAACAGAATCGTCGCGATGACGAGGTTCATGAACGGACCGCCGAGCATCACAATGATGCGTTTCAGAACGGGCAGGCGATAGAACGCGCGCGATTCGTCGGTAATGGTTTCGGCCGATGCGTCGCGGGCGTCTTGCACCAGCTTGCGGAACATCTGGAAGCCGGGTTTGTCCGAGTTGGCGGTCGTCGGGTACATCCCCGACAGCGACACATACCCGCCGAGCGGAATTGCCTTGAACCCGAATTCCGTCTCGCCGAATTTGCGCGACCATAGCGTCGGTCCGAAACCAATCATGAACGAGCCGACGAAGACTCCGAACTTGCGAGCGGGATAGAAGTGCCCGAGTTCGTGAAGCCCGATAGAGATGGCGATTCCGACGGCCAACACCAGCACACCCAGAATCCACAGCACGATCTCCATGAGGTCAAGGTTACCCGCGACCGCGGACGGCCTCGGGCGGGTTTAGCGGTTGCTCAGGAAATTCTTAGCCGTCTCGCGCGCCCAAGCGTCCGCGGCGAGCAGGCTGTCAAGGTCGAGTTGCGCCGGAGCGGAATGCGCCTCGACAACCCGTTCGATCGTCTCGACGATGTCGAGGAACCCGATGTGTCCAGCGTTGAACGCCTCCACCGCGACTTCGTTCGCCGCGTTGTACACAGCGGGAAACGTCGAGCCGGCAACGCCGACCTGGCGAGCAAGTCGCACCGCGGGGAATACTGCCTCGTCCAGAGGTTCGAAGGCCCACGCATGAGACCCTGACCAATCGATCGGTGCGGTCGCCCCCGGAATGCGATTCGGCCAATCGAGTCCAAGCGCGATGGGAAGGTGCATGTCGGGCGGCGAGCACTGCGCCATTGTTGACCCGTCGACGAACTCGACGAGTGAGTGAACGACGGATTGCGGGTGAACCGTGACCTCGATGCGGTCGAACGGGATGTCAAAAAGAAGGTGTGCCTCGATGACCTCGAGGCCCTTGTTCACGAGCGTCGCGGAATTCGTCGTGATGACTGAGCCCATGTTCCACGTCGGGTGTTTGGCGGCCTGAGCGGGGGTGACGCCAGCGAGTTGCGCGCGAGTGAAACCGCGGAAGGGTCCACCGCTGGCGGTGACGACAAGTTTCGCGACCTCGGCGTGGGTACCCGCGAGAAGCGCCTGCGCAAGTGCCGAGTGCTCCGAGTCGACGGGGACGAGCTGCCCGGGTTTCGCGGCATCCTTGACAAGCGCACCACCGATGATGAGCGATTCCTTGTTCGCGAGCGCCAGCGTCGCACCCGTCGCGAGTGCCGCGAGCGTCGGCGCCAGGCCGACCGCACCGGTAATTCCGTTGAGAACAACATCGGCTCGGGTGGATTCGATTAGCGTTACCGCGTCATCCGCGCCATAGGCAATGTTGGTCACGCCAAATTCGGCGGCCTGCGCCTCGGCTAGTTCTCGGTTTCGTCCAGCGCCAAGCCCGACGACCCGAAAACGGTCGGGGTTGTCGCGCACGATGTCGAGCGCCTGGGTTCCGATCGACCCAGTGCTCCCGAGGATGATGACGTCACGCACAGGGCAAGTCTGCCACGTCCACTATCGGGGGTCCCGGTGTGGGCGTTGTCGGAACGCGACTGTGGAACAGGGCACAGCCGTATCGGCGGGACTACAAGGTTCTTGTCGACGCGAACAACCTCGGAATTGTGCACAGCGAACACCATATGCTGGTAACTGCGCTTCGAGACGGAGTCCTCGACCTCGCAGAACAAATCGTGACACAACACACCAGACGCACGAGGCTCCACGTGGAGCGCCACCCCGAAGTTTTTGTCGTCCAGGCCGATCACACCAATTAGGAGAACATCTCATGGCGATTGCAGTCGTTAACCCCACCTCGGGGGAAACTGTCGAAGAATTTACCCCGCACTCGGCGGAGGAAATCGAAATCCGGTTGCAAAAGGCCCAGGCGGCCCATGAGACGATTCGCGATTTGACGTATGCGCAACGTGGTGTCTGGATGAAGAAGGCTGCCGACATTCTCGAAGCCGAGGTCGACGAGCTGGCAAAAATGATGACTATCGAAATGGGCAAACCGATTGCCCAATCCGTCGCCGAGGTACTCAAGTGCGCCAAGAACATGCGTTTTTATGCGGACAACGCAGAAGGTTATCTGGCGGATGAACCCATCGACGACCCCAGCAAAGTTGGAGCATCGCAGGCGTACGTTCACTATCAGCCGCTCGGCGTCATTCTCGCGGTGATGCCGTGGAACTACCCGATGTGGCAGGTGATTCGCTTCGCCGCCCCCGCGCTCATGGCGGGGAACACGGGAGTGCTCAAGCACGCCTCGAATGTCCCGCGTACCGCCCTGTACCTCGACACGCTGTTCACGCGGGCGGGATTCCCCGAGGGATCGTTCATCACGATCCTCACCGGAGCTGCTGCTGTCGCCGGCGTGATCGACGACCGTCGAATCAAGGCCGTGACACTCACGGGTTCT
>CALPQP020000094.1 GCA_943325745.2 Gulosibacter massiliensis | reverse complement strand
TTGTTCGCTATTCGCCGAAGGGAGCGACGCGACACATCGCGCTCGTCGGGAAGGGCATCACGTTCGACACCGGCGGATGGTCGATTAAGCCGGCAAACTCGATGCTCGGTATGAAGTCCGACATGACCGGTGCCGCGACTGTTTTCGCTGTCGCACGCGCGATCGCTGAACGCAAACTCCCCATCACCGTGACGGCCTGGTTGTGCGTCGCGGAAAACATGCCATCGGGCACCGCGATTCGACCCAATGACGTCATCACCATTCGAGGTGGAAAGACCGTGGAAGTGACAAACACTGACGCCGAAGGTCGCGTGGTGCTCGCCGATGGGCTCGTCGCTGCGAGTGAGGAGAATCCGGACTGCATTATTGACGTCGCCACCCTCACCGGCTCGGCACGTGTAGCCCTTGGTCACAGAATCGCTGCACTGATGGGGGACGACGAGGTGACGACGTCGTTGAAGACCGCATCGGGCGCCGTCGGCGAAGAATCGTGGCCTATGCCGTTGCCTGACTACCTGTTGCCGATTTTGGCGAGCGATGTCGCGGACATCGCCAACTCTAAAGTCGGCAATACTGCGGGCGGAATGCTTATCGGTGGAATCTTTCTGCGTGAGTTCGTCGGACTGGGCGCCGATGGCCGTCGCATCCCGTGGGCTCATCTCGATATCGCCGGGCCAGCCAATAACGCCAATGCTCCCTACGGTTTCGTTCCCAAGGGCGCAACGGGAACGATGGTGCGAACCCTCATCGAATTCGCTCGTCGGCTGGCGGACGGCGCCGCGAACACGCGGTAGGCTCAAAGGCGGTTAACACTGGGTTTCAGCATGTCCCGCGTGGCTCGGTTCCGTTCGCAATATCAAGGAGTGTTGGTGGCTGACGTAGCAGTAGATCTCGTCGTTCTTGGCGGCGGAAGTGGTGGCTAT
Source organism: Gulosibacter massiliensis (assembly GCA_943325745.2). Classification (GTDB taxonomy): domain Bacteria; phylum Actinomycetota; class Actinomycetes; order Actinomycetales; family Microbacteriaceae; genus MWH-TA3. Next base: position 3,251 of record CALPQP020000094.1, on the reverse strand, counting down.
TCGGCCGCACTCCGCGCCAGTCAATTGGGTATGAGCGTCGCGCTCGTTGAAAAAGACAAGGTTGGCGGCACGTGCTTGCACGTCGGGTGTATCCCGACGAAGGCGCTGCTTCACTCCGCGGAGATCGCGGATAGCGTTCGCGACGCGGCAAAGTTTGGGGTTGACGCAACGCTCACGGGAATCGACGTCGCAGCCGTCTCGACCTATCGTCAGGGAATCATCGATTCCAAGTTCAAAGGCCTCCAAGGCCTCCTCAAAGCTCGAGGCGTCGCCACCTACGACGGACACGGAAAACTCACGTCGCCGAACACCGTTCAGGTCGGTGACACGACAATCACCGGGAAAAACGTTGTCCTCGCAACGGGTTCCTACGCCAAGACACTTCCCGGGCTCGACATCGGCGGTCGCTTCCTGACCTCGGAGCAGGCCATCACGTTGGACTACATTCCGAAGAGCGCCATCGTGCTCGGTGGTGGGGTCATTGGCGTCGAACTTTCGTCCGTCTGGCGATCATGGGGAACCGAGGTCACGATTATCGAAGGCCTGCCGCGTCTCGTTCCCAATGAAGACGAGTCCGTGTCCAAGCAATTCGAGCGCGCATTCCGTAAGCGCGGAATTGAGTTCAAAACTGGTGTGCGTTTCCAGAGCGCAACCCAGGACGCCAACGGCGTGTCGGTCACTCTCGAAGGTGGCGAAACTCTCACCGCGGATGTCTTACTCGTCGCCATCGGCCGCGGGGCACAAACTGCAAACTGTGGATTCGAAGACGTCGGAGTCACAATGGACCGCGGGTACGTCATCACGAACGAACGCTTACTCACCAACATTCCCGGCGTTTATGCCGTTGGCGACATCGTTCCCGGTCTCCAACTCGCTCACCGTGGTTACCAGCACGGGATTTTCGTCGCGGAGGAAATCGCTGGAATGAACCCGATGGTTGTCACTGACGCCAACATCCCGAAAATTACCTACTCCGAGCCCGAAATCGCCTCGGTTGGTTTGTCCGAAGCTGCGGCCAAAGATCACTATGGCGACGCAGCAATTGCGATCTATGACTACAACCTCGCCGGCAACGGAAAGAGCCACATCCTCGAAACAGCCGGCTCAATCAAGGTCATTCGAGTTGTCGATGGACCCGTTGTCGGTGTCCACATGATCGGTTCCCGCGTCGGCGAACTGATTGGTGAAGCGCAGTTGATTGTGAACTGGGAAGCGCACCCCGAAGACGTTGCACCACACCTTCACGCACACCCCACTCAAAACGAAGCACTTGGTGAAGCGTTTCTCGCCCTCGCGGGCAAGCCACTTCACGCGATGTAGGACCTGTTCAAGGAGAACGAATCAACATGAGCACGAACGTCAACCTTCCCGCACTTGGTGAAAGCGTCACTGAGGGAACCGTGACTCGCTGGCTGAAAAAGGTCGGAGACTCGGTGGCCGTCGACGAGCCCATTGTCGAAGTGTCGACCGACAAGGTCGACACCGAGATCCCGTCACCTGTTGCCGGTGTCATCGAAGAGATCTATGCCCACGAAGACGAGACGGTCGAGGTTGGTGCTCCTCTGGCACGCATCGGCGAAGGAAACGGCGCTACACCGGCTGCAACCGTGGACACCCCGGCTGCACCTGTCGCCGAAATCCCCGCGACTCCAGAACCCGCGGTCGCGCCTGTCGTTGAGGCTCCCGCCACTCCGCAACCGGTTGTTGATCCTCCCGCGATGTCCGAACCGGTGGTTATCACGCCTCCGGTGGTGGCTTCTGCTCCCATCACTCCGCAGAGCGTTGTCCAGGCCTCACCCGCTGCCCTTACCGCACCGCGTTTCGGAAACCCCTACGTCAGCCCGATTGTGCGCAAGTTGGCTCACGATCGTGGCGTCGACCTCGCTGGAATTGTGGGAACCGGCATTGGTGGTCGTATCCGCAAGGAGGATGTTCTCAACGCAGACACCGTTGCGGCATCCGCCGCTCCGCCAGTAGTCAGTCCGACAACCGTGTCCGCGCCCGTCGCTGACCCTGTTTTGACCGATGATACCGTCCCCCTCGCTACGTCTGAACTTCGCGGGACTCGCGTGCCGATGTCCCGTCTGCGGAAGGTCATCGCTGAACGCGCCGTGCTGTCGATGGTGTCCACGGCGCAACTCACAACCGTCATTGAGGTTGATGTGACGACCGTGTCCAACCTGCGCGACGACATCAAAGCCGATTTTCAATCCACGACGGGTCAGAAACTCACGTTCCTCCCGTTTTTTGTCAAAGCGGCGGTCGAAGCACTCCAGGCCTTCCCGATTATCAATAGCACGGTCCAAGGAGACGACATCGTCTACCCTGGTTTCGAGAACATCTCGATCGCGGTGGACACCGAGCGCGGTCTGCTCACCCCGGTCGTGAAAAATGCTGGCGGAAAGAGCATCGCGGCCCTGTCAGCCGAAATTGCCGACCTAGCGGACCGCACGCGTAACAACAAGCTCACGCCGGACGAGTTGCAGGGCGGTACCTTCACCGTCACCAACACGGGGTCGCGTGGCGCGTTGTTCGACACCCCCGTCGTATTCCTCCCGCAGTCCGCCATCCTCGGACTCGGTGCGGTTGTCAAGCGCCCCGTCGTCATAGGGGGCAACTCAATTGCGATTCGCTCGATGGTCTATCTTGCTCTGTCCTACGATCACCGCATCGTCGACGGCGCAGATGCCGCTCGCTTCCTCGGGGCGATGAAGTCTCGACTCGAAGCGGGCGCGTTCACCGCCACCGACCTCGGCTACTCGGAGAAAAACATGGCAAAAGAACCCGGCCGCTTCCGTCAAATCTTTGATGTCCTTATCCTTGTCATCAAGCGCGATCGTTTCGCGCTCGTGTGGCTCATCCTTGGAACTTTCGGTCCGATCGCCGCCGGAATCGTATTCGCTCTTGTGGCGACAGGTGGAGAGCCGATCAGTTTCGTTGTCTCCATCATCTTCGGAGTTCTCGCTGGTGTCCTTGGTTTTCTCATTGTCCTCGGACAGTTGACGCAGCGTCTCATGTATTCGAACCTGCAGGGGCAACCGGGCGCGGTTTCTGCGCTGATCAAGAACCAATTGCGCCGCTCGTGGCGCGGTAACGATATGCCGATTCGAATGAACAAGAGCCAGGATATTGTGTATCGGGTTGTGGGCAAGCCCGGCGTTGTGATTGTGTCGGAAGGGGTTCGGTCTCGAGTCGCTCCTCTCGTCGAGGATGCCCGCAAGGAAGTTCAGCGCATCGTTCCCGGCGTGCCC
>CALPQP020000093.1 GCA_943325745.2 Gulosibacter massiliensis | reverse complement strand
GCTGCGGTTTTGCACTATGGCCAGGAAATCTTTGAAGGACTCAAGGCTTACCGCCACGCGGACGGCAGCATCTGGACATTCCGCCCCGATGCAAATGCACGCCGCTTCCAAGCGAGCGCAGCGCGCATGGCGTTACCCGAACTCCCTGTTGAATACTTCCTCGAGAGCCTCAGAGCACTCATCTCGGTTGACGGGGATTGGGTTCCGTCGGAACCCGACACCAGCCTCTACTTGCGCCCATTCATGTTCGGCAAGGAAGCATTCCTCGGCGTTCGCCCGGCAAAGAAGATCGCGTTCTATGTAATCGCAGGTCCGGCGGGACCGTACTTTAAAGGCGGCGTAGCGCCGGTCGACATTTGGCTGTCCGAAAACTTTTCTCGCGCTGGCAAGGGTGGGACGGGTGCTGCCAAAACGGGCGGGAATTATGCGGCCTCACTCATTGCTCAGAACGAGGCCTACGACAACGGTTGTCAGCAGGTCCTCTTCCTCGATTCAACAACGAATACTTTCATCGAGGAACTCGGCGGCATGAACGTCGTACTTGTGTATAAAGGCGGTTCGCTCGTCACGCCGCTGTCTGATTCCATTCTTCCCGGCATCACTCGAGACTCGGTGTTGACACTCGCAGAAGAACGTGGGCACAAAGTCACGCGCAGGCCCGTCACCATTCAGGAATGGCGCGACGGCGTCGACAGCGGCGAGATTGTCGAGGCATTTGCGTGTGGGACAGCCGCAATGGTCACCCCGATCGGTCAGATCAAGGCACACGACTTCACGATTGGTTCCGCCGGCGCGGCCGCCGGCGAGCTGACGCTGTCACTTCGCGCGGAACTCGCCGACATCCAGTATGGGCGTCGTGAGGACACCCACGGTTGGATGTATCGCCTCGATGGCTAATCGCATTGCCCGAGTAATCCAGTCCTTTCTAGGCGGAGCCATCATCGCAGTGGTTGTGACAGTCGTACACGGTGAGTCGTTCCCGTGGGTGTTAACCGCTGGGCTCCTGGTCGTCGTCGCATTCCTCGTGTCGCTGCGGCTACTGACGGACGACCGAATCATCACGATCGCGGGTTCCCTCGGCGTCCTCGTGACGGTTCTTGTTCTGGCTCAACGCTCGACCGGTGGGAGCGTCCTCATTGCCGCGAGCGATGCGGGCAACGTCTGGGTGATCGGTGCATCGCTGTTGTGTGGACTCGCCAGCGCCTGGCCGCACATTCCGAGCAACAGCGCTCGGTAGAATTGAGCCGAGTGGTGGGAGGTACCGCATGACATATGTAATCGCACTTCCGTGTGTCGATCTGAAAGATCGCGCATGCATCGACGAGTGTCCCGTCGACTGTATTTATGAGGGCGATCGCATGCTGTACATCCACCCCGACGAGTGTGTTGACTGTGGTGCGTGTGAACCAGTCTGCCCAGTCGAAGCAATCTATTACGAAGACGACCTGCCGGAAAAATGGAGCGACTACTACCGCGCGAATGTCGATTTCTTTAAGGAAATCGGAAGTCCAGGCGGAGCATCCAAGAGCGGCCCCATTCCCGGTGACCACGAGATCATCGTCGCGTTGCCCCCACAGGGTTAATGCGGTGACCTCGCGACGCGGGTCACAGCATTTGCTAGCGTGTTCTAGGCTGGGCACCAGCATGAACGTCTGCGAGGAGAGCCCGTGACCGACGAGAAAAACCCCACCGCACGCTTGGAATACCCGGGCGGCTCGGCGGAGTTCCCGATTGTCACGTCCGTCGATGGTCCGAACGCGATCGATATCGCATTGCTGCATAAGCAAACGGGTTTGAACACGTTTGACCGCGGATTCGTCAACACGGCACCAACCGAAAGCGCGATAACGTTTATCGATGGCGACAAGGGAATCCTGCGCTATCGCGGCTATGACATCGAAGATGTCGCCAAGAACTCGACGTTCATCGAGGTCGCCTACCTCCTCATTTACGGGGAATTGCCAACCCCCGCGGAACTCGCAAAATTTGATGACGAGATTCGTCACCACACGCTGTTGCACGAAGACCTGAAGCGATTCTTCGACGCCCTGCCGCACAACGCGCATCCGATGAGCGTTTTGTCGAGCGCGGTTGGCGCTCTTGGAACCTATTACGGGGATTCGCTCAACGTTCATGACGCAGAGCAAGTTGAGCTGTCGACTATGCGTCTCCTCGGCAAACTGCCCGTAATCGCGGCATACGCCCACAAGAAGTCGATTGGGCAAGCGTTCTTGTACCCCGACAACTCGCAGTCATTCGTCGACAATTTTTTGCGTCTGAACTTTGGACTCATGGCGGAGCCCTACGAGGTGAACCCGCTTCTCGCGAAAGCGCTCGACCGTTTGCTCATCCTGCACGCGGACCACGAGCAGAACGCCTCAACGTCGACGGTTCGACTTGTCGGTTCGACCGACGCCACAATCTTCTCGTCTGTCTCGGCGGGCATCAGCGCGCTGAGTGGCCCGTTGCACGGAGGTGCGAATGAAGCTGTCTTGTCGATGCTGGGCAAGATTCGAGACTCAGGCGAGGGTGTTGCCAAGTTTGTAGAGCGGGTCAAAAACAAGGACGAGCAGATCAAACTCATGGGATTTGGACACCGCGTGTACAAAAACTATGACCCGCGCGCCCGCCTCGTGAAAGAGAGCGCGGACGAGATCCTCGACCAACTGGGTGTGACCGACCCATTGCTTGACATCGCCAAGGAACTCGAGCAAATCGCGCTGGCCGAGCCCTACTTTCAGGAGCGGCAGTTGTATCCCAACGTAGATTTCTACACCGGCGTCATTTACAAAGCCATGGGTTTCCCGACGAGGATGTTCACCGTGTTGTTCGCCATCGGGCGCCTTCCCGGTTGGATCGCACACTGGCGCGAGGCCCGTCAAGACCCAGCGACCAAAATCGGTCGTCCTCAGCAGGTCTACACCGGTCCGTCGGCACGCCCCTTCCCCACCCGCTAGCGGTGAAGAGAGCCGTCGCGCTAGGGAGCGTGCCACGATGGCTCGCTCTCGTTGGAATCATTGTTGCGTCGAGACTCGTGTCGACCGGAATGTTGTTGTGGTTCGCGAACGGTCAGGCCGAAAACCCCTGGACCGCAGAGAAACCCGACCTGTTCGAGTTCTCGAGAATGTGGGACGCACACTGGTATCGGATTATTGCCGAAGCGGGATACCCATTCGAGTTGCCAATCGGAGACGACGGTCGAGTGGGCGAGAATGCCTGGGCGTTCATGCCCGCTTACCCGATTCTCGTGAGAACGGTGATGGCCCTGACCGGTTTGCCATTCGCATTTGTGTCGGTTGTCGTATCGATGATTTCCTTCGCCTTGTTCATTGCCGTTGCGGACCGGTTCTTCCGTCGCATTGTCGGTGATTCGGCCGCCCTGGCGGCGCTCGCGGTCATCGCTTTTGCCCCCGTTGCGCCGATTTACCAGGTCGGCTATGCGGAGTCACTGGGCATGTTGTTCCTTGTCGTCGTTCTGATCGGGCTCGTCGAGCGCCGATGGTGGTTGGCTGCGCTGTTCATCCCCCTCGCTGCACTGACGAGACCCGTCGGCGTCCCCCTCGCTCTCGCGGTGCTGATCATCGCCGTGGTTGCGTGGCGCGGGCGTGAGAATCGTGGTCCGCTCGCGGGACTCGTCGTGTTGGCTGGGCTGTCGGCGGCGGCGTGGCCGGCGCTCGCGTGGTGGGCGACGGGACGACAGACCGCTTACCTCGAGACCGAACTGGCGTGGCGGAGGCCGTACACCGGTGCCGACGAGCACGGCTGGGGAACGGGCTGGTGGGATTCCGCCGTGTGGTGGTTCCACGATGGGGCTCCGTGGGTGATTGGTGGACTAGGCCTCGTTGCCGTCACCATCGCGCTACTTCCCGCAACGCGTCGACTCGGGTCGGTGGCTCTTGCGTGGACCGCGTCCTACGTTCTGTACCTCGTCATGGTCTTGTTTCCACAATCCAGCATCTTCCGTTTGCTGATTCCAATATTCCCCATTGCCGGAGTTATTGCGCGAAATCGCACCCTGTCGCTCGTGGCGGTGGCCGTCGGAATCGTCGGTCAGTTTTTCTGGGTGAAATGGTTCTGGTCTGTCGAAGGGTCGGATTGGACGCCCCCGTGATTTTTCAGCGCCGAAATGGGCACTAAAATGGGGTAAACGTCTGATCTGAAGGAGTACCGCCATGGCCGCGATGAAGCCACGCACGGGGGATGGCCCCATGGAAGCGATTCGAG
>CALPQP020000092.1 GCA_943325745.2 Gulosibacter massiliensis | reverse complement strand
GATCGTGCGACCCAAGACCGCGCCGAGGATGAGGCCCGGGATGATGATGATCGCATCGGTGATGCGCATGAGAATGCTGTCGAGCCACCCGCGAATGAACCCGGCAACCGAGCCGATGACCACTCCGAGAACGGTGGCAAGGACGCCGATCAGCGTGACCACCGTCAGCGATTGTTGAATTCCGCGCATGACACGAGCGAAGATGTCTTTGCCCAGGGTGTCCTGACCAAACGGGTGTTCCCACGACGGAAGTCCACCCGGCGTCGTGATGGGGTAGTTCTTATACCAATCGAATGGCCACCACCCGCTAATGCGAAAACCGTCGAGAATGATTTCTCCACTGGCAGTGTCTGCGGCCAGTCGGCCAGTGCCACCGATGATGGTTCCCACCGAGGTGAACGCTAACAATACGATCAATCCGAGAACGATGATGCTCGTGACGGCCGCCCTGTGTTGAAAGAATCGACGCCGGACGACGGTCGACAGGCTCAGTCCTTCGATCTGTCGTTGCTCGATCGTCAACTCCGACAACGCGAGTTGTTCCGTGTTCGGTGCGGTTACTTTTTTGCGAGCCATGATCACGCCTCCGTAATGCGAATACGCGGGTCGAGGGCGGAATACGCTAGGTCAGCGAGGATGTTAAAGATGACGGCAGCGACTCCGGTAACGAGGAATACGCCCATGACGAGGTTGACGTCGACTTCACGGAGGCCCTGGTTGAAGAGTGCGCCCATTCCCTGCCAGGCGAATACACGTTCGGTAATGATGGCACCACCGATTACCGCACCGAAGTCAAAGGCAACAATCGTGGCAATCGGAATGAGCGTATTGCGGAACGCGTGACGCATGATGACCGTGGTCTCGGGAAGTCCCTTCGCTCGCGCTGTGCGCACATAATCCTGGTTGAGGACCTCGAGCAACGTTGCGCGGGTGTACCGCGTGTATCCAGCAACCGAAATAATCATGAGCGCGGCCGTGGGAAGGATAAGGTGCGTCGACGAGTCGAGCATGCGCATCCACGTGTCTTCGCTGTTCGCGAGCACCGGGGTGTTTGCGCCGATTGTCGAAATTACGCCAGAACGCAGTGGAATAATCTGCACGTATTCACCCCAGCGCATGAACATTTGGTCCAGCACGAGTGGCGCGGTGGACAGAGCGCCCGTAATCGCCGCGACACGCATTGCCTCTGGGCGGTCATCTCCGCCAAGGAAGAAGCCGGCAGCCACCCCGAGACCCGCGAGGAGCACTGCGACGAGCACAATAGCAAAGGGGTTGTTGAAGTAGAACCAGATGAACTGAAGCGGGTACCACATCGCGACGACCGCAAGAACAGTCGCTCCGACCGAGTACTGCAGGGTTCGTTTCGTCAGATTTGACGTCATGAACAACATCAGGGCACCAAGGCCGGTCCCCAGCAACGCGACGCCAACGATGCCAATCGACGGGCTTTTTAACCACTGCGTGATGTCGAGAAGAATCAGAATCCCCGAGGTCAGGGCAAACGAGATTCCCGCCGTCCGAAGTCGTAGCCGCAAGTGTCCGCCAACCACCGCTTGGACCACCAGCGCGAGGACGAAACCAATCGCAAGAGCGATGCCCCAGGGGATAGACGGGTCCCCCAGGAATTCATTGAACCGAATCGCACCGAATTCCTTGAGGAGAACCGCGACCCAGAAGATCGGCAGCGAATAAAAGATGAAGGCGGCAAAGGTCACGGTGTAGTCGTAGCCGCTGTACTGGCGAAGTGCGGTGGTCATGCCGATCGCGACACCGAACAGAATCGACAGGACCGTCGCGAGAATCACGAGAGACAGCGTCGATTGCATGGCGTTACCCAACGCGCTGGCGACCGGCTCGTCACCGCGAATGACCGAGACACCCAGGTTGCACTGACCGATGACACAGCTCGCCGCTCCGCCGAGCCACTTGAAATAACGGAAGAACGGGGGGGTGTCCAGATCAAGTTTCTCGGTGAGCGTCGCTCGCTTCGCAACCGACGCCGGGTCGTTCTGCGTGCGAAGTGCTTCGAGCGGGTCGCCCGAATTCGCGGTGAGCATGTACACAACAAAAGACGCGACGAGCAACACCGCGAGCGTCGCCGCGAGGCGACGAGTGATAAAACTGAGCATGCTCTTCCTGCCTACAACCGCATCGTTGAACGCTGACACTACGGTTCCAATACTATCCACCTATACCGCACCCGCGCTCACCGACGGAATTAAACGGCGAAGGGCCGGGCGTTTGCACGCCCGACCCCAGCCTTGATGCGGTGAATCGATTACTGCGCAGCAGCCACCGGTGCCCACTCCCAGAAGTTCCAGAAGTAGTTAGGCGACAGCGGGTTGTTCACAACGCCGGCCAATCCGTTGTCCCACCAGGTCAAACCGGGGAACTGGAAGATCGGCAGTGACGCAGCGTCGCCCCACAGAGCAGCCTCGACGGCAGTCTGCAGTTCAGCCTGCTTGGCGGGGTCGAGTTCCGTCTCGAGCGCCGACAGGTTTTCGTCAACCGACGTGTTCGAGTAGTCCTGGAAGTTCGACGGCTTGCCGGTTCCGTACTGCTGGTCGTTACCGGTGATCGCGAGGCTGGTCGAGCTCCATGCGAAGATGACAGCGTCGTGAGGGTTGATCTCGTAGACAGACGGGTCGGTGAACTCCCAGTTCGGCTCCGACGTGTCAATCACGTTGAATCCGGCCTTGAGGGCGTTCGCCTGGATGAGCTCGAGTTCCTGCTGGCGACGTACGTTGCCCGTGGGGTACCAGAACTTGACATCGATCGGCGTCGTGATTCCGGCGTCGGCAAGAATGCCCGTCGCCTTGTCAACGCGCTCGGCGTCGGTTCCCGAGTAGAAGTCCGAACCGTTGGCGGCAACGATGCCCGCGTAGTTGGGCGATCCGGGGATCGTCAACAGCGAGTTGCGAAGCTCAGCGTTGGGGTTCAGCGGCTTGATGATGGTTTCGAGGATCTGGTCGCGCGGGATCGTCAGCAAGAATGCCTGGCGAACTGCGAGAGCCTTAGCAGCGTCTCCATCGTACGTCGCGGGGTCGAACGGTCCACCGTTGTTGAACGTGAGGTCGACGTGCTCGTAAGCAGCTTCGTCACCACCGGCGAAGGATCCGTTCTGGAGTCCCTCGACGAGCGCGAGCAGGTCAGCCGTGGGCTGTCCCGACGCTGCCTGAACATCGCCGTTGTCAACAGCCTGAACTGCTGCGGTGGGGTCCGCGATTTCACGAATCGTGATGCGCTCGTACTTGGGCGAAGGGCCCCAGGTGTAGAGCGGGTTCGCCACGAGAGTCACGAACGAGTCGGCAACAACTTCTTCGACTCGGTAAGGACCGTTCGAGAGGAACAGGTTCTTAGCCGCACCAGTGGTCGGGTCAGTGTCCGCCGCGGTTGCGTCGGTCATCTGGTAACCCGTGTTCCACGCTTCTGCAACGGGCGCGAGCCATGCTTCGTCACCGGTCATGACGGCTTCGATAAACTTGGCCTTAGCTTCTGCAGCGTCGGTGATGTCGGGGTAGGCCATCATGACGGTACCGTGTGCCGAGACGCCGACACCGAAGTTGATCTCCCAGTCGACGTATGCCTTGTCATAGGAAAACTCGAGAGTTTTTCCATCGACGGTAGGAATAGTCGACGCGAGGTCATCGCGAGGTGCAGCGTGAAGGAACAGGTACGAGTCATCGGCGTTCTTGAAGAAACCGAAGCCAGCAACCCACGAGAGGAGCATGTCGGCACCGTCAACAGCGACACCATCTGACCACTTCACAGCGTCGTTGATCGTGTACTTGACCGTGAGCGGATCATCGCTGGTCTTTTCATACGAGCCGAACTCTTCTTGTAACTGAAGCGCCGGAGTCGCGTTGTAGTAGTTGAATCCGGAGTTCGCGATGTACAGCGGGATCGAGTTCGCGACGTTGTTGCCGCTGGCCGATGCCGAGTTGAACTCCGATGCGATGTCATTCCAGGCGACCGAAATGGACGTCCCTTCGATGACCTCGGATTGGTACGGAAGCGCACAACCGGAAAGAACGAGGACGCTCGTTCCGACGGCGGCTACCGAAGCGAGAATTCGCTTGGTTTTCACTGATTTCCTCCTAGGTGGGCACGTTGGTTGAAGACCGCGCGGTGCGCGTTCCATACCCGTGTTCCGTTCAGACTATTACTTTTTTGACCCAAAATGTCAAGCGCTATGAAACGGTTAGGTTAGTAAGCGTCTTACTCCGATCTCG
>CALPQP020000091.1 GCA_943325745.2 Gulosibacter massiliensis | reverse complement strand
TCGGTGAGGTCGGTGCCGAACGTGTTCGACCGGCCGATACTGCGCTCGTTGCTGCGGTCCTCGATTGTGCGCTCATCGATTCCCATCGCCAGACTGTGGAGGTGACGAGCCAATCGTTCCCCAAGGATCGAGACGAGCGAAACCATCCCCGAGCGCTGAATGTCGGCGATGGTGTTGAGTCCGAAATTGGATAGGCGTTTTGCGGTCACCGCTCCGACACCCCACAGTGCCGTTATCGGAAGTGGTGCGAGGAAATCGACGGTGTCGGTGGCGGGGACCACGAGCAGACCGTCGGGTTTGGCCCGTGACCCCGCGACTTTGGCGACGAACATCGACGACGCCACCCCGATCGACGCGGCGAGTCCGACCTCGACTCGCACCCGTTCGCGAATCGCCGTCGCGATGTCGAGCGGTCGCCCGAGCAACGCCCGGGCCCCAGAGACATCAAGAAACGCCTCGTCGATCGACAGCGGTTGAACTTTGGGAGTGACGTCGTGCAGGATGGCGAAGACCTGTGCCGAGATCTCGGAATACCGCTCGAACCGCGGTTTCCGCACGATGGCGTTCGGGCACCGCCGAAGGGCGAGCGACATCGGCATCGCCGAATTCACCCCGAAGGTACGCGCGGCGTAGTTCGCGGCTGAGACAACACCTCGACCAGATTTTCCGCCGACGATGACGGGCTGCCCGACAATCGACGGGTCGTCGAGTTCCTCGACCGAGGCGAAAAATGCGTCCATGTCGAGGTGCAGAAACGGCGTTGCTGAGTCGTCCGCGTCACCAAGGGTGACGAGGCGACCTGAACCGTCCTGTTTGCCCACACTCCATTGTCCAGAACTAGACGGACGTTACGGCGTATTTGTCACCGCATAGAGTGTCACTGCTGCGGCCGCTGCGACATTCAACGAATCCACCCCGTGGGACATCGGGATGCGAACCACCCGGTCGCTCGCCGCGACTGTCGCTGGCGTCAACCCGTGACCCTCCGTGCCAAAAACAACGGCGAGCCTCTCGAGGTTCTCTGCCGCGAGTTCAGCAAGTGACACGGCGTCATCCGTGAGTGCGAGCGAAGCGACAACGAAACCTGCGTCCTGTAGTTCACGCAGCCCCGCGGGCCAGGATGCAATGCGTGTCCACGGAACCTGCAGCACGGTTCCCATCGAGACACGCACACTTCGCCGATACAGCGGGTCGGCACACTCTGGTGTGATCAACACGGCATCGGCACCTAGACCCGCGACACTTCGGAAGATGGCACCGACGTTGGTGTGGTCGATGATGTTCTCGAGAATGACAATCCGTCGAGCGTTCCGAACGATGTCCGCAACGGCTGCGAGGGGTGGGCGATGCATCGCGGCGATCGACCCACGGTGTAACAGAAACCCCGTCAACTTCTCGAGCTGGGATTCATCTCCAACAAAAACCGGAACGTCGTGTCCGCGAAGTAACGGTTCGAGTCGCGGTAGCCACTTCTCGAGAGTGATGACCGAGACGGGTCGATGCCCGGCGGCCAGTGCCCGCTCGATCACCTTCGGCGATTCAGCCAGATACAGGCCGGACGACGGTTCAGACAAGCGCCTCAGAGAAACATCGGTCAGATTTGTGTAAAAAGCGAGGCGGGGATCGTCGAGCGAATCGATCGACTCGAGCCTCACCGTTATCGCGGCTCTGTTGATTTGGCTGGTCGCACCGCAACGACAATCCAGATGATCAGGGCGGCGAGGTTCGCGAGGGCGAGAGCCAACATCGACACGGCAATCAGCAGCAGGCTTCCCGCGTTGGCGTCAGTGACACCAGCGTCAACCATGTCCGCCGCCGCGTAGCCCAGTGAGAACAAGACGTAGGCGGAAAAAGGACCGATGAGGTGGATCGCCCACGCGAGAATGACAGATGACCCAGTTTCGCGGAAACGGCGAATCGTCACGGTCAGGGTGGGGATGAACAACCACGCTGTGACAAGAGTCGCGAGAGTCCAGATGCTCTCGTTCAGGGTGGTGTCAAGGATGCCACGGATCTGATTGCCCGTGAAGGTGTCGAGGTCTTCCGGAATCACCACCGCCGATGGGGGTAACAACACGGAGTCGGCAGTTGAAGCGACGACGCTCATCAGCGCGGTGAAAAGGAACCAATACCAAAAGTCTGGACGAGACGCTGTGTTCGTCGTGTCGAGCCAGCGTCGGAATCCGTCACGCACTGCGTCAACGAATGTGATTCGGTTCGTGTCGGTCATTGCTCCATTATCCCCGACCCTGCGCTCATAGACTGGTCACACCATGACAAACTTTTTCCTCGTCCGCCACGGCGAAACCGACTGGAACCTCGTCGGTCGGATTCAGGGTTCTACCGATATCCCTCTCAATGCGACGGGCCGCGCACAGGCAACAGCCACGGGCGAAAAGATGCAGGGCCGCAGTTGGGACGTCATCGCGTCCAGCCCTCTGTCACGTGCAATGGAAACGGCGAGCATCATCGCCGAAGCGCTCGGACTCCCCGAACCGGCACCCATCGCGGACCTTGTTGAACGGCACTACGGCGAAGCCGAGGGAATGACCGGGCCTGAGCTCGAGGCGTTTTACCCCGACAACACTCCCGTACCGGGCAGAGAGACCCGCGATGCGGTGAAAGCCCGGGTGCTCGCAGCACTGCACACAATTTCGGCCGAGAACAAGGGAAAGAACGTCATCATCGTCGCTCACGGTGGCGTGATTCGTGCCGTTCTGCAATCAACGACGGGCCGAGCGTTCTTTGGGGAACGAATCGCGAACGGTTCCGTACATTCTTTTCACCATTCGGACGAAGGGCTGCAACTAGTCCAGTTCAACGATCCACTTGAAATGTTGACGGACGACATCACTCTTCCCGACTTTGAAGACCAACAGCCGTTGGAGAAGCGCGACTAATGGGCTGGAAGATCATCGAAAACCCCCACCCGAACGGTGTGCGCGTTCGTGAAGCTCTCCGGGCGCTCGGGGTCGATACCGACATTGTCGAGACACTCGAATCATCCCCCACCGCCGCGAGAGCGGCCGAACAACTCGACATCGAGATTGGTCAGGTGTGCAATTCGCTCGTGTTCAACGCGGACGGTCAACCCCTGCTAATTCTCGCGTCGGGCGGCCACAAGGTGGACACTGATCGCGTGGCGGCTCACATCGGTGCACGGTCGATTCATCGCCCCGATGCCGACTTCGTTCGAGAGCACACGAGCCAACCGATTGGCGGAGTTGCACCGGTCGGTCACCCCCAGCACCTGCGCACGATTGTCGACACTGCCCTCGGCAACTGGGATGTCGTGTGGGCGGCCGGCGGTCATCCCCATTACGTTTACCCCACGTCGTTCGACGAACTTGTGCGTATCACGGGTGGCGAGACGCTCGACGTCGGCGTGCGGGACGTAACTGCGTGAAACGCCTCGGCCTGTTGGGAGGCATGTCGTGGGAATCCTCTATCGAATACGAACGGATAATCAACCAGTTCGTGCGTAGCAAACTGGGTGGAATGGCGTCCGCCGACCTGATCATCCGGTCCTTCAATTTTGCCGACATTGAAAAGCTGCAGGCCGAGAACGCGTGGGAGATGGCGGGAGTCGTCTTGGGCGACGCGGCACATGAATTAGAGCTAGCTGGTGCGGACGCCATCGTCTTATGCACGAACACGATGCATGCCGTTTCGGAGGCAATCGAAAGTGCAGTGTCAATTCCCTTGATTCATATCGCGGATACGACAGGATCCGCCATACAACAATCAAAACTCGACACGGTTGCTCTTCTCGGAACGAGATACACCATGGAAAAAGAATTTTATGCGGGCAGAATCCGCGACAAGTTCCAGGTTAACGTCATCATCCCCAACGAGCGGGACCGAGCCACTATCCACGACGTCATCTACAGCGAACTGGTTCAGGGTGTTATCAACTCTGAGAGTCGCTACCGCTACCAGGAGATAATCCAACTGATGGTTGCACAGGGCGCGCAAGGCATCATCGCTGGATGCACCGAAATTGAACTCCTTTTGTCAGAGCGCGACGTTCCGGTTCCTTACTTCCCCACCACACATATTCACGCGACCGCTGCTGCTACCTTTGCGCTTAGCGATTAGCATCGCGGGAATCTGTGTTCAAGCCTGGTGTCGGGCGAGGAAGTCTCGAATCGCTGCGCCAGTCTCGATGGGTTTTTCGTAGTGCACGAGATGTCCGACGTCCTCCAGAACGTGCAATTCAGCATTGGGAAACTCTTTCT
>CALPQP020000090.1 GCA_943325745.2 Gulosibacter massiliensis | reverse complement strand
TACGCCGCGCACGCGGGAATCACGGCAGCGGTGCTTGTTCCCGAAGGCAAGATTTCGATGGGTAAGTTGAGCCAGGCCGTGGCGCACAATGCAGAGATCTTGCAGTTGCAGGGGAACTTTGATGACTGCCTCGACATCGCGCGGGACCTCGCCGCGAACTACCCCGTCCACCTCGTCAACTCGGTCAACAACGACCGAATCGAAGGACAAAAGACGGCCGCCTACGAGGTTGTCGAGGTTCTTGAGCGCGCACCTGATTTCCACTTCATCCCGGTTGGCAACGCGGGCAACTACACCGCCTATCACCGTGGCTACCGCGAAGAGATTGCGCGCGGGGCGACCGATGTGTTGCCGCGCATGTTCGGTTTTCAGGCGGCGGGTTCGGCACCGCTCGTGATTGGTGAGCGCGTGAAGAACCCCGAAACAATCGCCACCGCGATTCGTATCGGAAACCCCGCATCGTGGGATTTGGCGATTGCCGCTCACGAAGACTCGGACGGATATTTTGGTGCCATCAGCGATGCTGACATCCTCGCCGCACAGCGAATCCTGTCCGCCGAGGTTGGAATCTTCGTTGAGCCGGCGTCGGCCGCGTCGGTTGCGGGGCTCCTCGAACGGGCCGAAGCCGGCATCATCCCGAAGGGTGCGATTTGCGTGCTCACGGTAACGGGACACGGCTTGAAAGATCCGCAGTGGGGTCTCAAGCGTCCGGACGGAACCGAAGCGATGCCGCAGGTTGTTCCCGTGGACGTCGACGAAATCGCTGGTGTGCTCGGTCTCGTGAAGGTCGCATGATGTCGTCAACCGTTCCCGTCGGACGATCCGTTCACGTCAAGGTCCCCGCCACAACGGCGAACCTCGGACCCGGTTTTGACACCCTCGGAATAGCGCTGTCTCTTTATGACGAGCTGACGGCGACCGTGCTCGGCGCTGGTGCCACGCGAGTCACCGTTCGCGGTGTTGGCGACGGCACCGTCGCGACGGACGACACCAATCTGGTCGTTCAATCGATGGCGGCAACGTTCTCACATTTCGGAATACCTGTGCCGATTGTCGAACTGGTGTGCGACAACCGAATCCCGCACGGCCGTGGAATGGGTTCGTCAGGGGCCGCGATTGTCGGCGGAATCATGGTGGCAAAGGGTCTGCTCGACGGCATTGTTGACATCGACGCTCAGGGTCTTCTCGACATCGCAACGGAAATGGAGGGACACCCCGACAACGTTGCGCCCGCTCTGTTCGGGGGTTTATCGATCGCCTGGATGACATCGGCGGGTCCCCAACACAAGAAACTGACCGTTCACCGCGGGGTCTCGCTGTTGGTTGCCGTTCCTCGCGACCTGACGATGAGCACCAAAGTTGCCCGAGACCTGCAGCCCGACACGGTTCCCCACGAGGACGCGGTTTTCAACGTGTCCCGCTCGGCGCTTCTCATCGCGGCCCTCCTGCAGAGCCCGGAACTGTTGCACGCGGCAACAGAGGACAAACTTCACCAGGAGTATCGAGCGGAGGCGATGCCCGAAACGATCGCACTAATTCGCCGTTTGCGCGACGAGGGTTTTGCCGCGGTGGTGTCCGGAGCCGGGCCGTCGGTCCTCGTCCTCACCGACGATCCGCTCGAACGCGCGCGTGCCGCTCGCATCATCGACGCCTCGAAAGACACAACGTGGGAATGCCTCATGCTCGCCGTTGACTTTAAGGGTGCTACAGTTGGAGCACTGCCCGATGGAGACGGTCTCTAACCGAATCCCGAGCAGGTTTCGAATCACCTCACCGAATATCGCGTTGTGCGATTGCTCACGGTGGCGTGACACATTAAGGAGTAATCAATGGATAACGAAATAACAGATGTACCCGCCACTGACGGTGCAGAAGCGCCAGCGCGAAAACGCGCACCGCGACGGGCAACTAAGAAGTCCGCTGACGCGCCGGTAGAGGTCGTCACACAGGACGCCCCCTCTGCAGAGTCGGTGCCCGATTCGGGGGACGCCGCTGCGGACGGTGATTCACCCGCTGGCCGCCGCACGCGTGGTCGTGGTCGCGGCCGCAGCGCCGCTGGGGCAACCGCCGATGCCGAGACATCGGACAACGCAGATTCCACGGATTCCGATGATGCTCAGGCGGACAACGGCCGCAGTCGCCAGCGCAACCGCAAGCGCGGCCGCGGACGCGACGATGAATTCGACGGCGTGAGCGATGACGACGTGCTCATCCCCGTCGCCGGAATCTTGGACATTCTCGACAACTACGCGTTCGTCCGAACCGCGGGTTACCTTGCCAGCCCCGCCGACATCTATGTCGCGCTCGGTCAAGTGAAAAAGTACAACCTCCGCAAGGGTGACGCCATCGTTGGCGCAATTCGCCAACCTCGTGACAACGACTTCCAGAACCGCCAAAAGTACAACGCACTCGCAACGATCGACTTCGTGAACGGGGCAGCACCAGAGGAGGCCGTCGTTCGCGACGAATTCAACGACCTCGTTGCGGTTCACGCGAACGAAGGACTCGGATTGAGCGGTCGTTTTGGCTCGGTCAAAAAGGGCGACCGCGTTCTCATCGACGCTGCTGCCGGCCCGGCTCGCACCGCTGTGATTCGTGACCTCGCTACCGATATTTCGGGCAGCGCAACGGACGCCCACCTCATGGTGGTCGTCTCCGAGGGTTTGCCCGAGGACGTGACGGCGCTCAGCCGCGGCGTTCGCGGAGAGGTCAGCGCTTCGTCGTACGACCGCCACGCGGACGAACACGTGACCGTCGCCGACCTTGCGATTGCACGGGCCAAGCGCCTCGTCGAAAAGGGACACCACGTTGTCGTCCTCATCGACTCGATGACCCGTGTCGCCAAAAACCAGATGGCGGTCATTCAGGGGTCACGCCCCCTCGGTGATGGAGCGGTTGACGCCGCCGTGTTTTCGGCCACCAAGCGCCTTTTCGGTGCCGGGCGCGCGCTCGAGACGGGCGGCTCGCTCACGGTCATCGCGACAATCGATCACCAGACCGACGGATTCCCCGGTGCGGTTCGAGATGAATTACTCGATATTGCCACCGCCGTGGTCACCCTCTAAGGGTTCTCATGCTCGAATCAATCGACGGTCTCGTCGCGGAACATGCCGCTCTTCAGGTGGAACTCGCTGATTCGGCGATTCACACGAATCCGGCGCGCGCCAAGAAACTCAATCGTCGATATTCGGAATTGAACCAGATCGTTACAACGCATGAGGCACTGTCCGCAGCCCGCGATGATCTTGCGGCGGCGAGGGAACTTGCCAAGGATGACGAGGTCTTTGCTGCTGAAATCGCGCCGATGGAAGCGAGCGCTGTGGAACTCGAAGAAAAACTTCGTCGGTTGCTCATCCCCCGCGACCCCGACGATGGACGAGACGTCATTATGGAAATCAAGGGAGGCGAGGGCGGTGCGGAAAGCGCGCTGTTCGCCGCCGACCTGCTTCGCATGTACACCCAGTACGCCGACAGCCGTGGTTGGCGCGTCGAGATTCTCGACAGTACCGACAGCGACCTCGGTGGCTTTAAAGACGTTCAGATCGCCATAAAGGCCAACGCCACTGACCCCGCCAACGGCGCGTGGGCAAAGCTCAAATACGAAGGCGGGGTTCACCGCGTTCAGCGTGTTCCCGCGACCGAGGCGCAGGGACGAATCCACACCTCGACGACGGGTGTGCTCGTCTTCCCCGAGGTTGACGAACCCGAAGAGGTCGCGATTAGCCCGAATGACATCCGTATCGATGTTTTCCGCTCGGGTGGGCCCGGCGGCCAGTCTGTCAACACGACCGACTCGGCCGTTCGAATCACGCACATTGCCACGGGAATCGTCGTGTCGTGTCAGAACGAAAAGAGCCAAATCCAGAACAAGGAATCGGCGATGCGCGTTTTGCGTGCGCGCCTGCTGGCACGTCAGCAGGAAGAGCGCGATGCCGTAGCCAGCGACGCCCGCAAGAGCCAGATTCGCGGAATGGACCGTTCAGAGCGAATTCGCACCTACAACTTCCCCGAGAACCGAATTGCGGATCACCGCACGGGGTACAAGTCCTACAACCTCGATCAGGTGATGAACGGCGCGCTGGAACCGATCATTGACTCGTGTATCGCTGTCGACGAAGAGGCGCAACTGAAAGCGCTCTCGGAGTCCTCCGGCTCGTGACCTCGGTCGGCGAGATCGTTGCCGCTCTCGCGGAGCGGTTCGACCGTGCCGGCATCGCCTCTCCTCTCGCGGACGCCGAACTAGTCGTCGGTCATGTTGCCGGCTGG
>CALPQP020000089.1 GCA_943325745.2 Gulosibacter massiliensis | reverse complement strand
TGGCAAGTGGGTTGAGCGACATAGCCGATATTCGACTAATTGAACCAACATTACCTACGCCACCTCGACGACATCGATGACTTCCGCGGTCGTTCAACCCTCTTAGTATCATGCGTCCGCCACTGTCCGCAATCGCCCAACGTCCGAATTACGCGCCCGTGACGAGGACGACTTTCGTCATCTCTTTCTTGTCGAACGCCGCATAGGCCATGGCGGCGTCTTCGAGAGGTATCAGGTGAGTCAATACTTTTGACGGCGAGAACTTTCCCGACTGTATCGCGGCAAACATGCGCTCGCGAT
The DNA here is from genome assembly GCA_943325745.2 of Gulosibacter massiliensis. Lineage (GTDB taxonomy): Bacteria > Actinomycetota > Actinomycetes > Actinomycetales > Microbacteriaceae > MWH-TA3. The sequence continues at coordinate 3,985 of CALPQP020000089.1, read as the reverse complement.
CTTTCGTCGGGTTACCGACGGAAAAGATTAGCGTCAGTTCCTTCTCGAACATCACCCCGTTGTTGAGCGGGAAATCGGGTTCGAAGTGAGCACCGACGACCGAGACAACACCTTGCGGTCGCGCAAGGCCGAACGCCGACTGCATCGCGGGAACTGAGCCGGATGCTTCGATGACGACGTCCGCACCGACACCGTGGGATAGCTGATTGACAAGTTTCGCCGTTGCCTCCCCTGGTTCAACGGCAGTCGCTCCGAGGCTTTCGGCGAGTTTTCGGCGGTCCGAAATGCCATCAACGGCGATGACCCTTCGCGCGACGCCGACCGCGGCGATTATCGCCATCAGTCCGACGGGCCCGCAGCCGAGAACAACGACAAGGTCCCCGTTTGACACGTTGCCGCGTTGGACGGCGGCGAAGCCGGTTGGGAGAATATCGGCGACAAAGATCGCGTCCTCGGTGCTGACGTCATCAGGGACACCCCACAGTGTTCGACTCGCGTTGGGGATGCGAACAAATTCTGCCTGACCACCATCGAGTTTCGGGTAAACACCCGAGTACCCGAACAACGCTCGGTCATCACACTGGGTGACGCGGTTGGCGCGACAGTGCCCGCAGGTCCCATCCGACGTCATGCTGGTATTGACAACCCGCTGACCAATTGTTATCCCCGTGACCGCGTCGCCGAGTTCGGTGACCGTTCCCACAAATTCGTGTCCAAGAATCGTTCCGAATTCGAATCCGGGCGTGTATCCGTGATACGGCAGAAGGTCTGCTCCACAAATTGCGGTGTGCGAAACTTTGACAAGGGCGTCGGTCGGTAGCTGAATCGTCGGGTTCGGAACCTCGTTGACGCGAACGTCTTCTGGTCCCATGAGCTGAACAGCTTTCATGCCATCTCCTCGATTTCGATGAGGTACCCGTCGGGGTCGACGATAAAGAAACGACCTCCACCCCACGGCGGCCGAAAGACCTTCGAGGCGACGGTGACGCCAGCGGCGTGAAGTGCAGCGTGCACCGTGTCGCAGTTGGCGACCTCTACCACGAGCATGGTTGGTTGATTCGTCACGTCGGAAGGCGGGTAATGGAAGTGACCCGGGATGTCGTCCGCCTCGGTGCCCTTCTCGGCGAAAGACAGCCGCATCTGGTTGAGGTGCAAAATTGCGTAGTCCGGCGATTCAAAGGTCTGTTCGACAGTGAACCCCAAGTTATCGGAGTAAAACTGGGTGGATCGAGAAACGCTCTCGACAGCAAGGATCACTCCCCCACGGCGAAATTCCGGTGCGTTCGTCACGATTTGCCTCCATTGCGTCCCAATACCGCCATTGCGGCGTCAATCCCGGCACCGAGGTCGATGCCGCGAATTCCCTTGTCAATCAGCCCTCGACCCACAGCAGCGAGCCCCACAACCGGGTACATGCCGCTCGCGCTGGGTCCCATGTGCGCAATTCGCAACAGGTTTCCCGCGCCCTGACCACTCGACAACATGACACCGTATTGTTGCCGAATGTGTGTGCGCATCTCGACATCATTGACCGAATCAGGGAGCGCGATGGTCGTCAGACAGTTAGCCGAAATACCCACGGATGCTGGCCAGAGTTTCAGACCCATCGCAACTGCACCGACACGGGTCACCTCCGCCGATCGCGCGTGACGTCGAAGGGAATTCTCGAGACCCTCCTCTAGCAGCTGGTCAAGAACAGATTCCACGCCGTAGATGTCCGAAACAGACGGGGTAAAGGGGAACCGCCCCTCTTCCCTCCATTTGATTTTCCAGTCGATGATCGACAAATACGAATCGCGAGGCGCTTTGGGGTTGGCAAGTATGTGGCTCCATGCCCGATCACTGACTGCAACCATTCCAATTCCGGCCGGCCCACCCAGACATTTTTGGGCACCGGTGACGACGACGTCCATGTTCCATGCGTCGGTCTTGAATTCGAGCCCGCCGATTGACGAGACAGCATCGACCAACGTCAACGCCCCGTGCTTTCGAGCGATTTTGCCAATCTTTTCACAATCCGTGATGGTGCCGGACGGGGTCTCAGAGTGAACCATCGCAATCATCGACACCTCGGGGTGTCCCTTGAGGTAGGCCGCCACGGATTCGGGGCTCACCGCTTCGTTGTAGGGAACTTCAATCTCGTGAAGGATCGCGCCGAACTCGGTGAGCCAGTAGCCCATCCCCTTGCCAAAAACCCCCTGCGCAAGATTGAGGACATGCATTCCCTCGGTGACCATGGACCGTGCCACAGACTCGAGTGCAAGAATGGCTTCCCCCTGCATGAGGAAGACATCATTCTTCGTCTGGAAAACCCGTGCGGCCTTTTTCTCGACTCGGCGGAAACGCTCAAGGAATTCAGGGTCGTAGTGGTAGACGATGGGCTCACCCATAGCGGCGAGCGTCCGTGGCGTTGCCATTACCGGACCAGCCGAGAGCGTGAAATCGAGTTGGTGCATGGGGTTCTCCATTTATGTGGTTGGTTAACGCGCGCCGCGCGTGTAGGGCACACCGAGTGCTGGCGGCACGTACGACGAGCGAGCAAAGACGATGAGTGTGATCATTACTGCGACGAAGGGAAGCATCTTGATGACATCGGTTGGCAGGTCAAACGACGTCAACTGAAGTACGGTCCCTACCGAGATACTGAGTCCGTAAACAAACGACGACGCGATCACCCACAAGATTCGGCCCCGCGACAACATCGTGACGACGATGGCGATGTACCCGATACCCGACGTCATGAACGGAGTGAATGTTCCCGCAGTAATCAGCGCCAAATACGCGCCGCCGAATCCCGAGAACGCGCCGCCGAGTAGCGCTGAGTAGGTGCGGGTCCGGACCACGTTGCCACCAGCAGCGTCGAGGGAGTTGGGGTTTTGTCCCGCTGCTCGAACGCGCAATCCGAAATTAGTCTGACTAAGCACCACCGCAACGATAATCGCAAGCACCAACGCGATCCAGAAGGCCAATGGCTGCTGAAAGATGCTGGAGCCCACAACCGGAATTTCCGAGAGCACCGGAATGGGAAACAAGTCGGTCTGGCCCAAGCGAGGAGTCGTCTGACCATAAGTTGAGAAGTACAGAACGCTCGTGATTCCCCCACCTAGCATCGTCAGCGCGAGTCCGATCACGATCTGGTTGAGTCCGAGCCAAATGTTGAGTATCACCATCAGCACGGCCATCACTACTCCGGCAACTGTTCCCGAGAGCAAACCGAGCGCATAGGAGCCTGTCTCCAGAGTCGTCACGAAGCCAAAATACGCACCGAATAGCATCATTCCTTCGATACCGAGGTTGAGGACGCCTGATTGCTCACCCAGTGTTTCACCGAGCGAACCGAGGACGAGTGGGATTGCGCTCGCAATGACGCCCGCAATAAACGTTGCAATGAATGCAGTGGTGAAGATATCGATCACGCGCGATCGCCTTTCTCAAAGAGCCCAGTGAATGCACGGCGCAGGCCGGGCGGAAGATAACTTTGCCCCAGATCTTTTTTCACGCCGAAGTATTCAATGACGGACATGAACACCAAGATGAGGGCAATGACGATCATGAGGAAGTGGGTGTCCAATCCGCTGTCAAGCGACGCGAGGCGACCGCCCGTATCGAGGATGCAATAGAACGCGACAAACGGGATTGTTGTCAGAATGTTCAGTCGACCAAGGAACACGAAGGGCAACACCGCCGCACCATACCCAGGGTTAATGTTTGCTCTGAGGTTGCCCTGATAACCCAGCATGTCCACCGAGGCGGCTAACCCGATGAGAGCGCCGCTCAGGATAAACAGAACGATGATCATTTGCGGCGAATTGATACCGACGTGGAGTGCTGTTTTTGGGCTCGAACCGAAAACATCGAGCCTTAGACCGAATGACGTTCGGGTGAGAAGCAGGTGAATGATGAGCACCACGATGATTGAAATAAATATTCCGATGTGGATGCGCGTGCCAGGGATTTGCGGAAACATATCGGCAATCGGCAATAC
>CALPQP020000088.1 GCA_943325745.2 Gulosibacter massiliensis | reverse complement strand
TCAACAGTTCCCGAGGTCGGCGTCTCGAATCCGGCAATCATCCGAAGGACCGTCGTCTTGCCGGAACCGGATGGTCCGAGCATGGAAAAAAACTCACCGGGAGCAATGTCAAGATTGACTCCGGTGACGGCGTTGACCGAACCAAAAGACTTCGTCAAACCAGTCAGGCGAATCGCCGGTTGGGTGCTCATACCGCTTCTCCTCACGCTTCTTTGCGCATGTTTCTCACTACCTTAGCGAAACAAAAGTCTTTGGGTCACATTGGGCACGATTTGTCGGTTTTCGCCACGCCACGGGAATACTGCGGTCGCGTTTCGCATTGACAGGCTGTGTATAGTCGCTATTCGCAAACATGTTGCACTTCGGCGTGGGACGCATCTCGGAGGCTCGGGGTACTCTCGGCGTAGGGCAGAAAAAGGAGAACTGTGGCTGACAAGCACACACTCGTCATCGTGGAATCACCCGCGAAGGCGAAAACTATCGCCAAATACCTCGGCGATGGCTACGAGGTTTTGGCCTCGGTCGGTCACGTTCGTGATCTCGTGCAGCCCAAGGAAGTACCGGCGGAACTCAAGCCGACGCACGGTCGATTCGGGGTTGACATCGATAACGGATTTGCACCTTTATATATAGAGACGCCCAGAGCCAAGTCGACCATCACCGATCTCAGGAAAGCGCTGAAGAACGCCGACCAATTGCTTCTCGCAACCGATGAGGACCGTGAAGGTGAATCGATTGCCTGGCACCTGCTCGAAATCTTGAAGCCGAAGGTTCCCGTCAAGCGAATGGTCTTCCACGAGATCACCAAGGACGCCATTACGGCGGCGGTTGAAAATCCGCGCGAAATTGATATGCCGCTCGTCGACGCGCAGGAAACGCGCCGAATTCTCGACCGACTTTTTGGATACCAGTTGTCCCCGGTGCTCTGGAGTAAGGTCGGCCGCGGATTGAGTGCTGGTCGCGTCCAATCCCCGGCATTACGTCTGATTGTCGAACGCGAGCGCGAACGCCAAGCGTTCACCGCGGCCTCGTATTGGGATGTCGTCGCAACGGTCATGACCAAGCAGGGCGAATCGTTTGGGGTCAAGGTCACCAAGTTGGCCGACGCCAAGGTGGCCACCGGCCGCGACTTTGACGACAACGGAAAACTGACGTCGACGGCAACGGTGCTCGACGAGGCGACGGCACGTCAGTTGGCGCAAGCCCTCGAGGTCTCGGCCCCGACCGTGTCTAACATCGAGGCCAAGCCCTACACGCGTCGCCCGGCGGCACCGTTCACGACGTCGACGCTGCAGCAAGAGGCGGGTCGCAAGCTGCGCCTCGGTTCGCGGGACACGATGCGTATCGCCCAGAGCCTGTATCAAAACGGTCACATCACCTACATGCGAACCGACTCGATTTCGCTGTCGGCTCAGGCCGTTTCGGCTGCTCGCTCTCAGGCGGTTTCCCTATACGGTCAGGCGTCGATCCCGGCCCAGCCCCGCACGTACCAGTCCAAGGTCAAGAACGCCCAAGAAGCCCACGAAGCGATTCGGCCGGCGGGGGACGCGTTCAAAACTCCCGACGAGATGCGCAAAGTTCTGTCGGCTGACGAGTTCCGTCTGTATGACCTAATTTGGAAGCGAACCGTCGCATCACAAATGGTCGACGCGACCGGTGAAACCGTGTCCGTCACGATGACTGCCCCGGTCGGCTCACTGGGCACTGCCACGATGTCCGCCGCGGGCACGACCATCACGATTCGCGGATTCCTCGCCGCCTACGAAGAGAGCCACGACATCGATCGCAACGATGACGACGCGGACGACGAGTCGAAGATCCCGAACCTCACCGTCGGTGATGTTCTCACGGTCCCCGAGGTCACACCCAAACCGCACGAAACCTCGCCACCACCGCGATTCACCGAGGCGAGCCTCGTCAAGGCCCTCGAAGAACGGGGCATCGGTCGTCCGTCGACGTATGCCAACATCATCGGGGTGCTATTCGAGCGCGGATATGTGACCAAGCGCGGGACGGCACTCGTTCCCGGCTGGACGGCGTTCGCGGTGATCTCGTTGCTCGAACGTTTCTACACCGACTTCGTCGAGTATGACTTCACCGCCGAGCTCGAAAACGACCTCGACCGCATCTCGGTCGGCGAGCTCAAAGGGACCGACTATCTGCAGCACTGGTACTTCGGCACGGGCGAACACGCCGGTCTCGTTAACACGTGTGTTGATTGGAAGGCCACGATTGATGCCCGAGAAGCGAATTCGTTCCCGCTGGGCGACGGCATTGTCGTTCGCAGCGGTAAATTTGGGCCGTATCTCGAGATTCAAACCGGCGACGACGAAAAACGAAACGTGTCAGTGCCGGACGGCCTTGCGCCCGACGAATTGACGCTCGAAAAGGCTCGTGAACTTCGTGACGCCCCCGAGCCCGGGTCACGCGCCATCGGCGTCAGTGCCGACGGCACCAACATGATTACTGCCCGTGTCGGCCGATTCGGCGGGTACATCCAGGAAAGTCCGATCGACCCCGAAATTCTCGACGGCGACGAGCCGATGTACACACTTCCCGAATACGCGCCACGCAAGATCAAGGGGAAAGACCCGAAGCCGCGCACCGCGTCGCTGTTCTCGACGATGGACCCGTCCGCGGTCGACCTCGAAACCTGCATTCGGTTGTTCGAACTGCCGCGCATCGTGGGAACCGATCCAGAAACCGAGAAACCCATCACGGCGCAAAACGGCCCGTACGGCCCGTATCTCAAGAAGGGGACCGATTCGCGTTCGCTCGAGAACGAACAGGCCATCTTTGACGTGTCACTTGAGCAAGCACTCGAATTATTCGCGCAACCCAAACACGGGTCTCGTTCGGCGTCGAGCATAAAAGAACTCGAGCCCGATCCGGTGAGCGGCAAGCCCATCAAGGTCAAGAGTGGCAAGTTCGGGCCATACGTCACCGACGGCGAGACGAACGCGACGATTCCGGCCGGGGAAGTGCCGGAAGAGGTCTCGCACGAACGTGCGGTCGAACTCATCGCGGATCGCCGCGCTAAGGGTCCCGCTCCGAAGAAGACTCCGATTCGACGCGTGACGAAAGCCAAAAAATGACCGGTCTGTTCATCACGCTCGAAGGCGGTGACGGTACGGGAAAAAGTACGCAGTCGGCGCTCATCGGCGACTGGTACACCGAGCAGGGCCGCGAGGTCGTTTTCACGCGTGAACCGGGTGGTACCGACCTAGGAACCGAACTGCGCGAAATCGTGCTGCACTCGCGCGGACACATCGCGCCACGCGCCGAGGCGCTTCTGTATGCGGCTGATCGCGCGCACCACATTGCGACCGTCGTTCGACCGGCGCTCGAACGCGGGGCGGTTGTCATTCAAGATCGTTACCTCGATTCGTCGGTTGCCTATCAGGGAGCCGGACGAGTGCTCGACCCCGACGAGGTTCGCGGCGTGAGCATGTGGGCGACCGAGGGGCTCGTGCCCGATGTCACCGTCGTGCTCGACCTCGATCCCGCGATTGGGCGAGACCGACTGGATGCGGCAAACAAGCAATTCGATCGGCTCGAAGCCGAGGCGTTGGAATTCCACACTCGAGTGCGCGATTCCTACCTAGCGATGGCCGCAGTCGAACCCCAACGATTTCTCGTCGTCGACGCGACCCTCGATCGCGACGCGATTCGAGATGCGATCATCGCGCGATTGAGCGAACTGTCGTGACGGCACTGTGGGATGACCTCGTCGGACATGATGCCGTCATCGCACAGATGCGTTCCGCCGCAGCCCATCCCGAAACGCTCGCTCAGTCGTGGCTGATTACCGGTCCCGCGGGTTCCGGGCGGTCACTGGTCGCCAGGGCTTTTGCGGCCGACCTCTTGGGCGCGGGGGAAGATTCGGACGTCGTCGACCGGCAGGTGCGCGGGCTCACCCACCCCGACCTCACCGTTCTCGCAACCGACCGCGTGTTGATTCCCATCGACGAGGTTCGCGAACTGGTCGAGACCTCATATCGTTCGCCCGTCGCATCGTCATGGCGAATCATCATCATCGAAGACTCCGACCGCATGGCCGAACGAACCTCGAACGTGCTACTCAAGGCACTGGAGGAACCGGCCGCTCGAACCGTCTGGATTCTTTGTGCACCGAGTGAAGCGGACGTGATCCCAACTATTCGGTCGCGGGTTCACAGCGTGCGCTTGGGGGTTCCGCCCAATGCGGACATCGCTGCGATGCTCGTTGCCCGTGACGGAGTGGACGTCGCCATTGCCGAACAGTCGGCTCGTCACGCGCAGAGCCACATCGGGATGGCGCGTCGCCTTGCGACGACCCCCGAAGCGCGCGAGCGTCGAGCGCGCAGCCTGTCGCTTGTT
>CALPQP020000087.1 GCA_943325745.2 Gulosibacter massiliensis | reverse complement strand
ATCACAATGGCCGAGGACATCGGGGTCGGAGGACGAGCCGGCTACTACGATGGAATCGGCGCTGCACGCGACGTCATTCAGAATCACCTCTTGCAACTTCTCGCTCTCACAGCGATGGAAGAACCTGTGTCGTTCGACGCGGCAGATTTGCGGGCTGAGACAGAAAAAGTGCTTTCGGCCATCAAACTCCCCGCAGACCTATCAACCGCTACCGCGCGAGGACAGTACTCGGGTGGCTGGCAGGGTGGTGTGCAGGTTCCCGGATTCCTCGACGAAGAGGGCATGAACCCGGAGTCCGTCACTGAGACATTCGCAGCAATGCGGCTCGACATCGACACTCGACGCTGGAGTGGAGTTCCGTTCTATTTGCGAGCAGGCAAAAGGCTCGGTCGCCGAGTCACCGAGATTGCCGTCGTCTTCAAGCGCGCCCCGCAATACCTGTTTGAAGAGAGCCAGGTGACCAGCCTGACAGAAAACGCCCTCGTGATTCGGGTGCAGCCGGATGAGGGCGTCACGATGAAGTTCGGATCCAAGGTCCCGGGCGCGGGGATGCAGGTCCGCGACGTCACGATGGACTTCGGCTACGGACACGCGTTCACCGAGGAGAGCCCCGAAGCCTACGAGCGCCTGATTCTCGACGTGTTACTCGGAGACCCACCACTGTTTCCGCGTCATAGAGAAGTGGAATTATCCTGGAAGGTACTCGACCCGATAGAGGAATTCTGGGCGACAAGTGGCAAACCCCAGCTGTATGGGCCCGGCTCGTGGGGTCCCGAATCGGCCCACGACATGATGCGCCGCGACGGTCGCGAATGGAGACGTCCGTGATTATCCCCCTTCCGAACACCTCCGTGGCGGACATTCTCAGGGCGCTCCAACAGGCACGGGAAGACGGTGGCGCGGTAGCACTGGGCCGCGTGTTGACCCTGGTAATCACGACTACCGACGACAAGGTCGAAAAGGTTATTGCGGCTGCCAACGAAGCGTCGCGGGAACACCCCATGCGAATTATCGTTATCAACAATGTCTCGGACGCGAACCAGACGGTTCCGCTCAACGCGGAAATTCGTCTCGGTGGCGACGCCGGCGCGAGTGAGGTGATTGTCCTCAATGCGTCAGACGAGTTGGTCGGCGACCCCCAAGGTCTCATCAACGGTCTGCTACTGCCCGATGCGCCGATGGTTGCGTGGTGGCCGGACGCCGCTCCCCTGCGGATGTCGGAAACGGCACTCGGTCGCGTCGCTGGGCACCGTATCGCCGACACCATCACGGCGTCGAACCCCGTCGAATTGCTTCGAATACTTGCCGAAGCCTACGAGCCAGGAGATGTCGACCTGGGTTGGACGCGAATCACCCAGTGGCGAGTGTTGTTGGCCGCGACACTCGACACGGGCGTCGATCTGGGAATCACGGGAGCGAAGGTTTCCGGAGCATTGGACAACTCGGCGCCGATTCTGCTTGCCGCGTGGTTGCGAAGTGAGCTCAAAGTCCCTGTTGAACTTGCGCTGGAGGGAAAAAGCGAGCTGGGGAACATCATCCGCGTCGACATCATGACCAACTCGGGGTCGATCGTATTAGAGCGCACCGAGCCTGGCTTCGCACGGCTGGAACAGCCGGGACAGCCGGACCACGCGATTTCACTGCCGCTTCGAGGCCTCGGTGATTGTCTGACGGAAGAACTTCGCCGACTCGACGCGGACGTCGTTTTTGGTCGCGTCCTCACTGAGGGAATTCCGTTACTCGTCGCAGAATCGGAGCTCATCTGATGTTTCGTCGACTCGAGGTCTTGCCGACACGGTCAGCCGTTGAGGATCGTGTCGCGGCAGAACTCGCAGCGTCAGTGAAATCTGCCGTTGCTTCCCGTGGACGTGCAGACATCGTTGTGACAGGCGGCACCGTTGGCATCGGCACGCTCGCTGCTCTCGCGCGGTCCCCTCTGGTCACCGAGATCGAGTGGACACGTGTTCATGTGTGGTGGGGTGACGAACGATTCGTCGCGGCTGGGCACGCGGAGCGCAACGAGCAGCAGGCGCGGGATGCCCTGTTCTCGCGCATCGCAATACCCGCCTCAAACCTGCACACGTTCCCGTCCAATCACGGACAGACGGTTGGCGACGCACGTGACGAGTTCCTGGCAGAGCACGTCGCGGGTTTCCCTAATTTCGATGTCGTCCTCAGCGGGATTGGTCCCGATGGTCACACGGCGAGTTTGTTTCCCGGACTCCCCCACGGCGAGGGCGAAGACGTGATCGCAGTGGCGAACTCTCCGAAGCCTCCAGCGGAACGTTTGTCATTCACTTTTGACGCGTTGAATCGCGGAGAGCGTGTGTGGATTGTCGCGTCGGGTGCGGACAAGTCTGCTGCGGTCGCACGAATCATCGCGGACGCTCCTGAAACAGAAATTCCCGCGACCGCTCTTCGCGGTGTCAAGGAGACCGTCGTGTGGGTCGATGCCGACGCGGCCTCTGAGATTCCGAGCTAGGGCTTACCCGTAGTCCGAAGGCGTTGCAGTGCATCGGACAGAATCGTGTCGGCCTCTTCCAATGTGCGACGTTCTTTAACATACGCGAGGTGGGTTTTGTAGGGCTCGTGCTTCGTCAGCTGGGGTGGCTTGTTTTTGTTCCGACCAGCCGGGAGGCCCGTTGTCGGGGAATCAATCAACTCGGGGATTTGTTCGTCGGGCACGTCAGCCGCGTAGTGCTTGACCGTCTCGTTGCCGGCCGCGTCCCAGTAGGACACGGCGACACGCTCGGCGTGATTGCCGTGGTCGTGTTCACCCATCGGGCCACTGCCAACGCGGGTACCGCGGATCGCGCTTCCTCCAGCCATGACCGAACCTAGACCAGACCGAAGCGGGTGAAGAGCCCGATCGTGACGACGGCGAGGAACCAGATGATGGCGATGACTATCGTCAGACGGTTGAGGTTGCGTTCCGCGACACCGCTCGAACCGAGGTTTGATGTCACACCACCACCGAACATGTCCGAGAGGCCGCCGCCGCGACCGCGGTGCAAGAGAATTGTCATCGTCAAGAGGATGCTCGTCAGTGCGAGGGCTACCTGCACGGTGATGTAGAGAATTTCCATGATGGTTCTAGTTTATGCGATTACGTGCCGAGGGAACTGCACAATCTTGGCAAATTCTTCGGCGTCGAGACTGGCTCCCCCGACGAGTGCGCCGTCGACGTCCTTCTCGCGCATGAACGACGCGATGTTTCCCGACTTCACACTCCCTCCGTAGAGGATTCGCGTCGTGTCCGCGGTTTCGGGCGTTAGAGATTTGGCGATGAGAGACCGCAGAGCCGCACAGACGTCCTGCGCTTGGGCGGGCGTCGCGGCCTGACCCGAACCGATCGCCCAGACGGGCTCGTAGGCGACCACAATCTCGGAATCCGCCGGGATTTCCTCGAGCACGGCCCGAAGCTGACCGATGGGTACGGCACTCGCACCGAACTTGTCGAGGTCGTCGCTGGTTTCGCCGACACAAATCACGGGCACGAGACCGTGTCGTAGGGCTGCCTTTGTCTTCGCTGTGATCAACTCATCATCTTCGTGGTGATTCTGACGACGCTCGGAGTGGCCGATGATCACGTATCGACAATTCAGCTTCGCGAGAAATTCACCAGAGATGTCACCGGTGTGCGCTCCATCATCGAACGGCGAAAGGTCCTGTGCGCCGAAAGCGAATCCCAGTGAGTCACTCTCGATAAGCGTTTGGACCGAGCGGATATCGGTGAACGGTGGAAAAACCGATATTTCGACCTCGGTGGGCGAAAACTTCGCGTCTTTCAGGGTCCAGGCGATTTTTTGCACAAACGCGACCGCTCGCAAGTGGTCAAAGTTCATCTTCCAGTTTCCGGCGATGAGTGGGCGACGATTTACCATCCGAGTACCTCCAGTCCAGGCAGTGATGCGCCCTCGAGGAATTCGAGGCTGGCACCTCCACCAGTTGAAATGTGTCCGAAAGACGTTTCGGCGAATCCGAGAGCACGGACGGCCGACGCCGAGTCGCCGCCTCCGACAACACTGAGTCCGTCGACCCTTGTCAAGGCTTTGGCAATTGCGCGCGTACCGTCAGCGAATGCCGGCATCTCGAAGACACCCATTGGGCCGTTCCAGAAAACCGTGTGTGACGATTCGATGAGCCCTCCAAACAGTGCCGCTGTCTCGGGTCCAATGTCGAGACCCATGCCCGACGCTCCGAACGGCGTGCCCTCGATCGTGTCAATTTGCGTGACCACCGAATCCGCGTCCGCCGCGAACCCGCTCGCGACGACAACGTCGGTCGGCAGGATGATGTCTACGCCCAGTTCCCGAGCCGTGGTGAGGCACTTCGTCACGGTGTCAAGACGATCGAGTTCGCACAGTGACCCCCCGATGCTGT
>CALPQP020000086.1 GCA_943325745.2 Gulosibacter massiliensis | reverse complement strand
TCGACGTTGGTGTCGGCGTGGGCTCCGCCGTTGATGACGTTCATCATCGGCACGGGGAGGACGTGGGCGTTGGGTCCGCCGAGGTAGCGGAACAGGGGCAGGTCGGCCGACAGCGCCGCGGCCTTCGCGACGGCCAGTGAGACACCGAGACTCGAGTTCGCACCGAGTTTCGACTTGTTTTCTGTTCCGTCCGCCTCGATGAGGGCGGTGTCGATCGCGCGCTGTTCGCTCGCGTCGAGTCCTTCGATGGCTTCCGAGAGAACGTCGATGACGGCTTCGACGGCCTTGAGCACGCCTTTTCCGCCATACCGCTTGGGGTCCTCGTCGCGCAGTTCGTAGGCTTCAAACGCTCCGGTTGACGCGCCCGAGGGTACTGCAGCCGAGGCAACGGTTCCGTCGTCCAAAACGACATCAACCTCGATGGTCGGATTTCCGCGCGAGTCGAGAATTTCACGGGCATCGACAAAGGCAATAGCGGACACGGGGTTCTCCTTGGTGGTGGTTAGTTCCAGATTAGGGCGTTAGTCGCTGGTCTTCCATTCCAGGGGTTCTCCTGGATTGAGGAAGGCGTATCGACGGAATCCGTCCTTCTCGAGTTGATCGAGGATCGCGCGCGTGTTCTTGGTCTTGTGAACGAGCCGGACCCGCAGCCCCTCCGCAATGAGCGACTTTTTCTGGTCGATAAGTTCAGCTGTCGACAGCGCGGGGTCATAAATGATTGCGACCGCGTCGGGGTCGGACGCGGATTCCGACGACACGAGGTCGACGAGTCGTTCAAACCCGAGCGAAATACCGGCGGCGGGCACCTCGGTTCCGAGGAATCGACCGATCATGCCGTCGTAACGGCCTCCCCCGCCGAGCGAATACCCGAGGTCGGGGTGGGCGACCTCAAAGATCGACCCCGTGTAATAACCCATCCCGCGCACGAGGAACGGGTCGAAAACGATCGAAACCCCGCGACCAACCGCGCTGGCGATGTCGGCGAGCTCGGCGACCGCGACGGGCGCGACTCCCGCGGGAAGCGCAGCCGTCATTGCCTCGAGCGTCGGAGCGGACGTCGGGTTGGAGTGTTGCCCGAGAAGCGCTCCGAGGCCCGCGAGCGCCGAATCGGTCGCTCCGCGTTCGCGCAGTTCGGCGAGAACCCCCTCGGCACCGATTTTGTCGAGTTTGTCGAGAGTGATGAGCGCCGAATCGGTGTCCGAAAGGCCCAGTGCGTCGAGCATGCCGAGCAAGATTCGCCGGTCGTTGAGTCGAATGGTCGTCCCGGTGACCCCGAGCCGATCGAGGGTCGCGGCGGTGGCGGTGATGAGCTCAACTTCGGCGAGGATGCCCGGCTCGCCGATGATGTCGATGTCGCACTGCACGAACTGGCGGAATCGACCCTTTTGCGGTCGTTCGGCGCGCCAGACGGGCGCGATCTGGATGGCGCGGAACACGGGTGGAAGTTCGGCACGATTGGTGGCGTAGAAGCGCGTGAGCGGGACGGTGAGGTCGTAGCGCAAACCCATGTCGACGAGGTCGTCGGTGGACGTGGCCGCCGCGATGTCCGCTTCGGACAGTCCGCGCTTGAGGATTCCGAACGCCAAGGTCTCGTTGTCGCCACCGAGTCCGGCGGAAAGTCGCGACGATTCTTCGACGACGGGAGTCTCGATTTCATCGAAGCCGTTGGCGCGATACGACTCGCGAATGATGGCGAGAACGCGGTCTCGTGCCGACTTTTCGGCGGGGATGAAGTCGCGCATCCCTCGGGGTGGGTTCACCGTCGCCATTCGCCCATTGTTTCACAGTTCGACGGCGCTCCCCTGAACGCAGGTCACCGCGCGGTTTCAGTGACACACTGTAAACATGCGAAACACCGGAGTGCCCTCACTGTTCGCCACCATCTCCACGTCGATTCGGTCGGGGTTGTGGTTCACGCTCCTCATTGTCATGGCGACAACGTCCCTCCTCATCGTGGCCCTCACCGCAGCAAGCGAAGCAGCGTCGGCCGCGGGCACCGACGCCGGGCGAATGGCTTTCTCGTTCGTCATCTTCCTCGTGCTCATCGCGACACTGCTCGGAATCCCCACTGTGTTGATCTCGATTCGCGAACAGCTCGGGCAACTCCCTTTCCTGCACACCTATCTGCTGACCGTCGCGGTCGGTTTGTCATTCGTCGTCGTGGCCACTCCCGCAATGTTGTGGGCAATCCTCTCGACCGGGGTCAGCGCTAACGTGTGGCTGCCGGTCATCGGGACGACGGTCCTCGAAGTCGGTGCGATCACTCTGCTGGTCGCACTCGCTCACTGGGCGTTGAAATCCGGGAGCGCCGCCACGGTGACGGCGTTCACCCTCATCGCAGGAATCACTCTCGGCCCTGTTCTCTTGGTGGCGACGGCAACCTTTGCGCCGCCCGTCACACAGACGACCCAGACCTATTGGCTTAAATGGGAAGACGGCGACCAACCGCTCGATCCAGAAACCGGGTATCCGCTGAACCCCGTCTGCGAAAAATCTCCGGTGACATCGACCGCGCTCTTGACCGATTACACGGGCGTCTCGGCAATCATCGCGACCAACCCCGTTGCATTGGTCAGCGCGTCGATCACTCCGGCCATCGGCGATTACGTCATGCCGGGATACGAGGACCAGGGGTTCGAACCCCAACCACCCATGCCGGCGATTGCGGTTCCACTCGATCTGTTTTCCAGTGTCGATGTCGCAGCGCGCTCACTGCAGCTTCCCGTGAGTTCCGAGCCCATCATCGACGATGAGTGCGCGAAAATTGCAGAATTCGGAACGCCGTACCCGAACAATGGTCAGGCTGATCCGCGCGACATCATCGCCGAAACGCAGTCCGGTTTTCTTGACGGAGCAATCGGCCAGGGCGCTTTTCTCGTCGTCGCGACCGTGATTCTTGGTGCGATTCGCGCGCGCACCCGCCGTTCCTAACGCTCCGCGTCGTCAATCACACGGCGCACCGCGGTGCGCAGTGCGCGCTCGGCGTCGAGTCCGTTGGCTCGGGCGGCGGACACAATCGCCACGAGCAGGTCCCCCAGGTCGTCCTCAGTCGTCGCCTCGGTCACGAGTTCTGATGGTGTCGGTGACTCCGCGAGTTTGCCGATGACCTTGTCGGCGAGAGCGAGTGCAGGGAGTCCCTTAGGGAGCCCCTCAAACGCGGACGTCCGTTCGGGCTTCTCGGCGGCCTTCCACTTCTCCCAGTTCGCGACGACCTCGTCGGCGGTATCGGCAGTGACGTCACCGAACACGTGCGGGTGTCGGCCGACCATCTTGTCGCGGGCAACGCGAGCAACATCCTCGATGGTGAACGGGTGGTCAGGGTCGGCAGCCCCCAGGTCGGCGTGAAACAACACCTGGTACAACACGTCCCCGAGTTCCTCAACCATGTGCGTTCGATCGCCCGATTCGACGGCGTCGATGAACTCGTGGCTTTCTTCAATCAAATATTTGAGCAGCGACTCGTGGGTCTGTTCGCGGTCCCACGCACAGCCGTCCTCGCCGCGCAGCCTCGCCATCACGGCGATGAGGGCATCAAGTTCGGGGTGGGTGGGGTCGCTCATGTGGTTTCACCATAGATGGCGTTGACCAGGTCGCGCACCCATTCGATGAGGTCGTCGCCTTCGCGCGTCGACATCGGGATGAGCGCCGCCGACATCGCCTGCACATATCGCGCACCCGAATACA
Source organism: Gulosibacter massiliensis (assembly GCA_943325745.2). Taxonomy (GTDB): domain Bacteria; phylum Actinomycetota; class Actinomycetes; order Actinomycetales; family Microbacteriaceae; genus MWH-TA3. The sequence goes on along the minus strand of CALPQP020000086.1, from coordinate 712 downwards.
GGCGAACGAGCCGCGCCTGGCGCGAATCAAGAAGTTCCGGTCCGACGATTCGAAGGTTCCCTCCGGTGGGGATGAGTTCGGTGATTCCAAGTTCGGCAATCTGACGGCGAAGCCGGGACACGTTGGCCAACGTCAGCACCTGAGCCGGCGGTTCGCCGTATCGGTCGCGCATCTCATCAAGTTCGGTGTCGATCGCGTCGGGGGCGGCCGTCGGGAACGACGCGGCGGACATCTTTTGGTAGGCCTCGAGTCGAAGGCGTTCGCTCTCGATGTAATCCTCAGGAATCCGCGCATCGACGGGAATCTCGAGTCGCAGGTCGTTCGACTCGGGAGCGGCTTCGCCCTTGAATTCGCCGATCGCCTCAGAAATCATCCGCAAATACAGGTCGAAACCAACACCGGCGATGTGACCAGCCTGTTCACCGCCGAGCAGGTTGCCGGCTCCGCGCAGTTCGAGGTCTTTCAACGCGATCGCCATTCCACCGCCGAGATCCGAGTTCTGTGCGATGGTCTTCAGGCGCTCGTATGCGGTTTCGCTCAGTTCGTGGTCGCGGTCGTAGAGGAAATACGCATACGCCCGTTCGCGCGAGCGGCCGACGCGTCCGCGCAACTGGTGCAATTGACTCAGCCCGTATTTGTCGGCGCGGTCGATGATGAGCGTGTTCGCGTTGGGGATGTCGAGTCCCGTCTCGACAATCGTCGTCGACACGAG
>CALPQP020000085.1 GCA_943325745.2 Gulosibacter massiliensis | reverse complement strand
CTGACGAGCGGCACGGTTGGTGCGGTCGAATGCGACCCAACCGGGGATGGTGACCTTGTTACCCTTGGCAACTTCGCCGGCAACAGTGGCGAAAAGAGCGTCCAGAACGCCGTTGACGGCGACCTGGCTCTCTCCGGTGTGTGCAGCGATTGCCGCAACGAGCTCGGATCGGTTCATTCGAGTCCTCCTGAGACTTTGTTGATGAAGTGCTAATCCTTGCGTTTCCGCAAGTTTTAGCGCTTTCAGACTACCAAGAAGACTTCTTTACGCCTGGCAATTCCCCACGGTGTGCCATTTCACGGAATCGGACACGCGAGATGCCGAATTTCGAGAGGAAACCTCGGGGACGGCCGTCGATGGCGTCACGTCCGCGCACGCGAACGGGCGACGTGTTGCGGGGAAGCTTCTGAAGTCCGAGCCGCGCGGCCTCGCGTGACTCGGCGGTTCCGTTGACGTCAACGAGTGCCTTCTTGAGTTCGAGACGCTTGGTCGCATAACGAGCGACAATCACCTTGCGCTGCTCGTTACGAGCAATCTTGCTTTTTTTCGCCATGGTTAGCGCTCCTCACGGAATTCAACGTGCTTGCGGACAACCGGGTCGTACTTCTTCAAAACGAGACGGTCGGGGTCGTTACGACGGTTCTTGCGGGTGACATAGGTGTAACCCGTGCCAGCCGTCGAACGCATCTTGATGATGGGACGGACATCCTGAGACTTCTTAGCCATTAGAACTTCACCCCACGAGCGATTAGGTCGCGCATGACGGCGTCGATTCCACGCACGTCAATGGTTTTAATTCCCTTGACCGAAAGAGTCAAAGTGACCTTACGTCCGAGAGTGGGCACGTAATAGGTCTTCTTCTGGATGTTCGGATCGAACCGACGCTTGGTGCGTCGGTGCGAGTGCGAAATGCTGTGTCCGAAACCAGGAACGGCTCCGGTCACCTGGCACACTGCTGCCATGGTTTTCTCCTTGTAGTTACCGTGGGGACGAACCCCACCCAAGATCACTTGTCTGCAACCGATTCGGTGAAACAGTCGCGGTGTGCGCGCGTGAACGCGCAACATCTCAAGGGTACGCGATTAATCCGCGACACACAAACTCAGGCGGAACAGGCGGCGCATCGGCCATAAATGTCGGCGATGTGCGAGTCGGTCACGAATCCGTGTTCGTGAGCGGTTCGTGCCGCCCACTCCTCGATTTCACCGCCATCCACTTCGACGGTTGCGGCGCATTCGGTGCAGACGAGGTGGTGGTGGTGTGCGGTTCCGCACGCCCGATAAACCTGTTCGCCGCCCCGCGCGACAGTGTCGGCTAATCCTTCGTCAACAAGCGCCTGAAGCGTTCGATACACCGTTGCCAGTGACGGCGCGTCGACACCGAGAAGTACGTGCAGTTGTTGTGCAGAGACGAAGTCGGCGGCCTCAGTCAACGCAGCCACCACGGCCGATCGTTGTTTGGTGGAGCGCTTCATCCCACGAGCCTAGTCGTGGTCTTTCGCACCTTTGATGTGGATGTGGTCGTCGTGGTGCTCGATGCCGTGCTCTGTATCTATCTCTTTATGCAGCTGATGCCTAAGTTTCGGAAGAATCCACTTCTTGAACACAATCCCATAGATGAAGGCGACGAGTACGACATCGAAAACGACTTGCCAAAAAACTTCACCCAAAATGTGTGCGGGGTCGAAGGTGATCGAGATGACTTCGTCCCAAAAGGACATCGTTTCATCCGCATGGTCGTGGCCGGTTTCGGCGAGTTTAGTAATGTTCATTCCCCCAGCATAGCCTTATTGAGAATGATTGTCAATAACTAGTCGAGCAGCATTGCGGGTTCTTCGATGATGCTCGCGATATCCGCCAAGAACCGGCTGGCGACATCACCGTCGACAACCCGATGGTCGAACGACGCGCCAATCGTCGTAACAGAGCGAACCTCGACCCGACCATCGACGACCCACGGCTTTTGCTTGATTGCACCGAGGACCACGATCGACACCTCGCCCGGGTTGATGATCGGAGTTCCCGTGTCGACCCCGAACGACCCGAGGTTCGTAATGGTGATTGTGCCGTTCGACATGTCCTCGACGGTGGTCTTGCCGTCTCTTGCTGTCACCGTGAGGTTTTCCAGACCAAGGGCCAGTTGCTTCATGTTGAGCGTGTGCGCCTCTTTGACGTTCGGCACGATGAGTCCGCGAGGGGTCGCCGCCGCGATCCCGAGGTTGACGTAGTGGTGAACGATGATGTCCTTGTCGGTCCACGACGAGTTCACGTTGGGGTTTCGCTGTACCGCCCAAATAACAGCGCGCGCCATGACGAGGAGGGGCGAAACGCGAATCCCCTGGAAATCGGGCGATGCCTTGAGGCGCTTGACGAAGTCCATCGTTCGCGTCGCGTCGACGTCGACGAAGACCGACACGTGCGGAGCTTCGAACTTTGACTTGACCATCGCGGTCGCGATGGCTTTACGCACGCCCTTGACGGGAATGTATTCCTCGCGCTCACTCGGCCATTCGGGGGTTTCCACATTCCGGAAAACGGTCTTGACCTGAGATTGACGAACCACATCGTCACGCGTGACCTCGCCGTGTGCCCCCGTAGCCAACACCGTGGCGATGTCAACGCCGAGTTCTTTCGCGAGTTTTCGAACGGGTGGTTTCGCCATCACCGGGGTTGAACCGGCTGGTGGGTAAACGACGGGTTCCCCGTCTGGCGTAGCGGAAGGAGTTGCTGCGGCAGCACTCGGCGGGGTGCGCGAACCTCGCCGTGACGTCACCTGGCCGGCACTTCCGTAACCGACAAGGACCGCCTCTGCGGCGGGTTCCGTCTTGCCCTTCCCCTTGGCCTTGGTGTCAGGCGCAGGGGTTGCAGCCATTGGTTCGGGAGCGGGGTGAAGGGTCGCGGGAACCCCGGTCTCGGAATCGACCTGAATGATCGCAGTGCCGACGGGCACGGTATCCCCTTCGCCGGCAAGCAGGGCCACGATGGTTCCCGCGAACGGGCTGGGCAATTCAACGAGCGACTTCGCCGTTTCGATCTCGACCAAAATGTCGTTTACCGCGACGACATCGCCCTTTTTCACGCGCCACTGGACGATTTCGGCTTCGGTCAAGCCCTCGCCAACGTCGGGAAGGAGGAAATCTGCTGCGGCCACGGTCAGTACCCTCTCGCTCGGTCTACGGCGTCAAGAATTCGGTCAACATCAGGAAGGTATATGCCCTCGAGGTTGGCGGGCGGGAACGGTACATCGAATCCGCTGACGCGCATCACCGGAGACTGCAGGAAATAGAACGCACGTTCGGCGACGGTTGCTGCGATTTCAGAGCCAACGGACGCATTCCCTGGCGCTTCCTGAGCCACCACGAGTCGTCCCGTTTTCTCGACTGATGCGACGATGGGGTCGTAATCGACGGGGGACAGCGACCGTAAATCAATGACCTCGAGGCTGATCCCCTCGCTCGCGGCGACTTCGGCCGCGTCGAGTAGCATCGCGACCATGGCTCCGTGACCGACCACCGTGACGTCCGTTCCGGTTCGAACCACTCGTGACTGGTGCGCTGGCGCCGGAGTGCCGTCGATGTCGACGTCCCCTTTCGGCCAATAGCGTGCCTTCGGTTCGAGAAAAATGACGGGGTCGTTCGACTGAATCGCCTGTTGGATCATGTGATAGCCGTCATTGGGTGTCGCCGGAGACAGCACGCGAAGCCCTGGTGTGTGAGCGAAATAAGCCTCGGGGCTCTCTTGGTGGTGCTCGACCGCACCGATGTGACCGCCGTAAGGGATCCGGATGACGATGGGGAACGACTGGTCGCCCTGGTGCCGCGAGGTCTGCTTCGCGAGTTGCGACATAATCTGGTCGAACGCGGGGAAAACGAAGCCGTCGAACTGAATTTCGCAGACTGGGCGATATCCCCGCATGGCGAGTCCGATTGCCGTTCCGACGATTCCCGACTCTGCGAGCGGCGTGTCCAACACTCGGTTCTCGCCAAATTCGTTCTTAAGACCCTCCGTTACGCGGAAGACGCCACCGAGAGTACCGATGTCTTCGCCCATAAGGAGAACCTTGTCGTTCTCGCGCATCGCACGTTGGAGACCGAGGTTGATGGCTTTCGCCATCGACAGATTGTCGGTCATCGGTCACCCCCAAACGACGCCTCATAGTCGGCGAGCCAGGCCTTTTGCGCCGAGACCAATGGGTGTTCGTCCGTGTAAACGTGGTCAAACATGACGTCGGTGGACGGAGGCGTGAGCGCGAGGACTCGTGCACGAACGTCCGCGGCGAGGTCTTCACCTTCAGTCTTCACCGCGGCAAAGAACTTGTCGGATTCGCCCTTGGCTCGCAGGAACTTTTCGAAACGCGCGATCGGGTCTCGTTCCTTCCATAAATCCTCTTCGGCTTGCTCGCGATACTTGGTCGGGTCGTCACTCGTCGTGTGTGCACCGAGGCGGTAGGTCTGCGCCTCGATGAATCGTGGTCCT
>CALPQP020000084.1 GCA_943325745.2 Gulosibacter massiliensis | reverse complement strand
CAGGCGGCTCAAGCGACACAGGCGGCTCAAGCGACACAGGCGGCTCCGCTTCTAGAAGTGTGGCGAGTGTCGACGGCGACCCAGTTATGGACTTAGTCTCGGTTGCCGCTGGCGCATCGTCCACGGCTTCCGTCGGTGGTTCCGGCACGGGCTCATAACCCAGACGCAACGAGGCAATCTTCGGGTCTACGTCAGCAAAAACTTGTTTCAGTTCCTCCAATAACATCTGCCCATACGCGGGTCTCGCTAACTGCAAATGGGCGACGAATTCCTTTGCCGTTCGCAGGTCGTCTTCCCTCAGCGTCACTTGCGCATCGAGCATCGAAATCTGTTCCAAACTTGTCATCTCTGCAGACTCCACAAACACCGTCGCGATTTCCTCTTCGGACATGGATTTGCGCGTCGGGACGACGAGGCGGGCTGGCGGCGCGGGTTCCCGAAGACTCGGTTGGCCAGTTGCCACGGTGGGAAAGTAGTTCACATCAGAGGCCGACGGGATTGGTGTCGATCCCACCGCTGGCAGAATCGGCACGAAATCGGCATTTTCTTCCGATGCGGAAACAAAGGACGAACGTCGAGCACGACCAAAGAGGTTTTTCTCGTTTTCGTTATCCTCAACCATGATTACTATCTTAATACCACGATTTCGTGGAATCGCGGATTTACGCGAAGCGCTGCGGCACGGTTGCGACCGCCACGCCGCTCACGAGCAGACCGATTCCGACCCATCCAATGGGCGGGAGAATTTCGCCCAGCAACACCACGGCCAAAATTGTCGCGAAAACCGGTTCCAAAAGGGTCACCAGAGTGACGAGGGATGCGCTTGCACGGGTGAGCGCGTAACCGAACAACAAGTAGGCGAGAACCAGTGGCCCGAGTGCGAGGTATGCACCCCGAGCCAAATTGTCAAAATCTGACACGAGCGGACCTCCCGTAAATGCGAGAACGACCAGCAACGGCAAAGCCCCCGCGCCAAAAATTGAACCCATCGAGCCTTGAAAGTTCGCTCCTGCCGCGATCACACGTGACCCTGCAACCGAGTACAACGCGTACGCCATCCCGGCGACCAATGCCAGCAGCACACCGGTGAGCCCAACCTCGCTTGTTCCCCCGCGGGCAATTCCTGCGAAGAAAAGTCCCGCCCCCGCGATCCCGAGGGCAAGGAACCATCGCTGTGTGGGCCTTCTTCCCGCAGTGAGCCACTCGATGACACCGGCAAAGAGGGGACCCGATCCCAAAGCCACCGTGTTACCGACCGCGACACCCGCGTCGCGCATGCCGGCATAGAACGCCAGAGGATAGATCAACACGCCGAGACCGCCGAGCAACACCCACCATCGCGCCTCTGGAATTGACAACGCGCGACGAACCGACGGCCAGGTGAGAGCAGCGAGAATTATCCCGCCCACTCCCATCGTGAACGCGCCGATGGCGAACGTCGAAACATCGGGTGTCATTCCGGCAGCGACAACTCCTGTTGTCCCCCACATTAGGCACGAGACAAGAAGGGCGAGCAGAGCAGAACTGGACACTTAGCCCAGCGTACGCGCGATGGCGGCAACGAGAGCAGGAAAGAGCGGATGCCCGAGCTCGATTCCACACACCGTCGTGGCGATTTCTTCCGCGCTCAGTGTTGCCCTCATCCGCTGGAGTTCGACAGACTCGTCGTCCGACGGCACGTCAAACATCACTGCGGCCTCGATCACCCGAAGTAACGCCACCGGAGTGACCCCGCTCTCGGACAACACCGCAGCGGGTTCGATGAGTCGCTCGTGGCGCGATAACTTGCGCAGCGGTTGGCGTCCGACCCGAATGAGTTCGTCGTCGAGGTCAGGATTTCGAAAACGGTCAAGCGTCTGTGCGACATACGCTCGCTGGTCGGTCTCGTCGAGACCGTGACGGGCGACGAGCATTCGAGTCGTCTCGTCGAGCACCGCGTCAACGAGAACCGCGACGGAGGTCATGGCAAGGGCCTCGGCGATGTGCCGGGCCCCCGCGCGAAGTCCGAGATACGCGATCGATGCGTGTCCCGTGTTGACCGTCAGGAGTTTCCGCTCGATGTATGGGGCCAGGTCGTCGACGAAATGAGCACCGGGAATGATCGGTTCAGCACCATCGAACGGGGTACGGTCAATCACCCATTCACTAAACGCCTCTACGGTGACATCTAAACTCCCTGTTGAATCTTGAACCGGAACGATGCGATCGACCGCGGTATTGGCAAACTGGGCGCGAGACAGTTCGACATCGGTCGCCACGGCGGCAACGAATGACTTGAGCGTATCGGTCGCTCCGATGGCATTTTCGCAGGCCATCACCGCGAGAGGCCTCACCAAGGTACGTGCGGCAAGCCCCTTCGCGATCAGTGGCGCAACAAACTCTAAAATACGCGGGCCGACGGCCGTCGTGACGATGTCAGCCTGCGCGATGGACTGCACCACCTGGTCGGCGTTCGTTGCCGAATTCAGGCCGGTGAAATTGTTGACGGTGTGAACGGTTCCGTTGGAACCCGTCTCGATTACTCGGTAAGAGTCGGTCGCCACAATGGACAAAATTAGTGAATCGTCTACGTCGACGAAGATTACGCGGTGACCTGCGCTGTGCAGCGCTAGTCCGATAAATCCCCGCCCGATGTTTCCCGCCCCGAAATGGACGGCGGTCATGAGGCGTTGAGCTCGAGACGGGTCAGAACCTGGTCGACGGACGTGGCCTCAAGAAGTTCCGTCACCGTGGACATGTCGCTAAAGACCGTCGCGATTGCACCGAGTACTTCGAGGTGACTGTCACCTTTGCCCGCGATTCCGATGACGAAACGAACCGCGTTCCCTCCCCAATCGATTTCGTCGTCGTAACGAACGACCGAGATCGCAGAGCGAATCACATCGTCCTTCGATTCATTCGTTCCATGAGGAATCGCAAGCAGGTTCCCCATGTAGGTAGAAACCGAGGACTCACGCGCGAACATTGCCGAGACGTATTCGTTGGTCACCGCGCCGCTGGAGACGAGAAGCGCCCCCACCTCTGCAATGGCCTCTTCACGGGTTGTTGCCGTTCCGTGAAGACAAATAGTGTCAGTGGTCAATATGTTCATCGCGTGAATCCCCGGTTGTCGCTTACCTATGCGCGCTGAGCCCGAAGGGTCTCAACAACCTCGTCATACTTCGGAGTGGCCATGAAGTTCTCCACCGTGACGTGAACGGCGTCGGGGGCCATGTGGCGCGCCCGATCCGTCAGCCCCGAGTGAGTAATCACGAACTCCGCGTCCGACGCCAATTCGGCAACAGCCTTGTTGATGACGGTGACGTCAGTGATGCCGGCGGCCTTCAGCTTGGTGCGAAGTAGGGTTGCCCCCATCGCGCTGGAGCCCATTCCCGCATCGCAGGCGAAAATGACAGTGTTTGTAAGGTCAGCAGACATTGTTATTAGCCCTTGTTCGCCTTCGACTGAGCCTTAGCTGCAGCAAGGTCGCCTGCTTCGGCGTCGAGGTCAGCCTTACGCGTCGAACGGACGATGATGCCCGCAATCAAGAACGACACGGTCGCCGAAAGAACGACGGACAGGATGACACCGATGTACGAGTCCGACGGCGTCTGAATCAGAACCGCGAAGATCGAACCAGGTGACGCCGGGGCGCGAAGTCCCGAACCGAACAACCAGTTGGTTGCAACACCAGTTGCTCCACCAGCGATGGCGGCAACAATGATTGCCGGCTTCATGAGGACGTACGGGAAGTACACCTCGTGAATACCACCGAGGAAGTGGATGATGATTGCACCAGGAGCGGATGCCTTCGAGAGGCCAACGCCGAACACGGCGAAAGCAAGAAGGATACCGAGACCGGGGCCAGGGTTCGCTTCAACGAGGAAGAGGAACGACTTGCCATTGGCGGCAGCCGCTTCGGTTCCCAGCGGCGTAAGAACACCGTGGTTGATTGCGTTGTTGAGGAACAAGACCTTCGCAGGCTCAACGAGAATGCTGAGGAGCGGCGCGAAGCCCGAGTCGTAGAGTGCCTGAACGCCGGACCCGAGAGCGTCAGAGACCGTCTGGACGAAGGGTGCAATTCCGAGGAATGCACCGATTGCGAGCACTCCACCGACGATACCGGCCGAGAAGTTGTCGACAAGCATTTCGAATCCGGCGCGAATCTTGCCGGCCCAAATTGCGTCAACCTTCTTGATGAGCCATCCACCGAGAGGACCACCGATCATTGCGCCCATGAACATGGGGATCGAGGTTCCAACGATGACGCCCATCGTTCCGATGACACCCACGACACCGCCGCGAACACCGTAGACGAGACGTCCACCAGTGTTTGCGATGAGCAACGGGAGCATGTAAACGATCATGGGACCGACCATCGCGAGGAAGTTAAGTCCACCCTCTTCGACGGGGGCACCAAGGCTGGGAACCCAGCCGGTGGGGATGAAGAAGGCCGTGATGAGGCCCCAGGCAATAAATGCCGCGATGTTGGGCATAACCATGCCCGAGAGGAAGGATCCGAACTTCTGGATCCCTACTCGTGCTGAT
>CALPQP020000083.1 GCA_943325745.2 Gulosibacter massiliensis | reverse complement strand
CGGTCGATGGCTTCGGCGATGAGATCCCCGATTTCGGTGTCGGCGGCCGAGATGGATGCGGTCGCGGCGATTTCCGCCTTCGTCTCGACATCCTTGGCGTTCTTGAGAAGCTGCTCGGTCAACGCGGCAACGGCCTTGTCGATTCCGCGGCGGAGGCTGATGGGGTCGGCGCCAGCGGCAACGTTGCGAAGTCCTTCGCGAACGATGGCCTGTGCGAGAACGACGGATGTCGTGGTGCCGTCTCCGGCGACATCATCGGTCTTCTTGGCTACCTCTTTGACGAGTTCTGCGCCAATCTTTTCGAACGGGTCTTCGAGCTCGATTTCCTTGGCAATCGAAACACCGTCGTTCGTGATTGTGGGAGCGCCCCACTTCTTTTCCAATACGACGTTGCGACCGCGGGGTCCCAGCGTCACCTTGACTGCGTCAGCCAAAATGTTGAGGCCGCGCTCGAGGCCGCGACGGGCCTCTTCGTTGAATGCAATTAATTTGGCCATGATGTGTGTCTGTCCTCCAGGACGTAGGTCATGTCATTGGCACTCACGGTATGCGAGTGCTAACTCCAAGTTTGGCACTCTCGACAAGAGAGTGCAAATTGACTGTGGAAAAACTAACGGCGTTTCGCTTGGAAATAGCCGCTCGACGTCGGAACCAACTCGATCCACGTGCGACCAGGGGCCAGTGTGACGATTTCGCCACTCCCTAAAGTAAAGACCGTCATCGCATTGGGCTCTGTTTTGGTCCACGTGGCCTCGACAGTCTTGCCACCGGTCGAAATCCAGGCAACGCCCTCGCCGACCACAAGGGCCTTCGGAACTTCACCGTATTCACTCGACTCATCGACCAATTGCACAACGACATTTCGCGCGGTCAATTGCTCGTCGTATTCGTCGAGATCCGTCTCTCCGCCGGCTTGGAGACGGCCGTACATGCCCGATTGGGGGTCGAACACCCACGACGGAGAGTTGTATCTCGAGAACGATGCGATCAGTCGCCTGGCCGTCTTTCCCTCTGCCAGGGCACTCGGGACGACTCCGTCACCGGCGAATTCAAATGCTGGGGCAGGCGGTGCCAGGTCGGATTGTGCCTCAATCAACTCTTTCGCACGAACAATCACGTCGTGAGGCGCAATCTTTGTGTCCGAGCGATAGATGTAGGCCTCCGTGCCCGATTGCCCGTGAATCACATTTTCCAACCCGGTGTCGATCATCATCTGCACAAACCGCTGCTGACCGCCCGAATACGTAATAACCCCACCGAAGGGCGATGCGATGTCTGGGTCCATCGGTCGAATCGATCGAACCGGTCCGATATCGGTGGGGATTGCCGAATGCCATATAGCGAGATAACGGGAAAGCCCCCCTTCGACAAGTTCCTCAAAAACGATGTCCGCGTCGTTGAGCCCCACCTGCGGGCGTGCCTCGGGGCTGTTATCAATCTTTGCCATTAACACGGGGTGGTCAAGGGTTCCGACAGTGACGGGGACTCCCGATAGTGGCGCGTACTCAACCGGCGTGGGAGTTGCCGACGGTGTCGCACTCGGATTGAGGTTTTGCCCGGAAGTTAATCCGGGCAATTGAATCGCCGCGACGGCAACGAGAGCCGCTGCCAACACCACGCCGAGGGCTATGAGCAGAATCTTTTTCATCCGAATGTGCCCGATCTGGACCGGTTAGCGAATAAGGTCTGTGCCCACGAGCACAGTAACCTTCGCTCCGGGGTAGGCGTCGGATTGCTTCACGACCGCAATTCCGAGGCTCTCTGCGACGCTCGTCGCGAGTGGAATGTCTTCGTCCGGGCCGTACAGAACAACACTGATCTCGATGGTGGTATCCGCCGCATCCGCATTAGAGACGCTCGTCCAGCCCTCCGTCGTGAGAATCGCGGCGACATCCTCATCGAGAGTCGCTGAGGTCGTTCCGTTGAGCACGGTGATGGTGAGTTGGTTAAGTTCTTCCTCAGTGAGCAGTTTCGGATCGACATCAGGAATCTCTGGAACCGGCGTCGGCGTGAGTCCAAACGCCGAGATATCAATCTGCTGCAGGTTCCTGGCATCGAGGACAGCGACTCCGACCAGTGCGGCAAGAATGATCCCCGCGGTGACACCAATCGAAATCAGCGTCGTGACCCACCACGGGCGACGATAAACGGGCTGGCGGTGAGCGCCCGCGCGCCCAGCGTAGGCACTCATGTCGTCAAATCGGTCCTGCGGTTTTTTTGCCACGCGCGCGTCACATCCGTCTGCAATCTGTCGGTCTAAAGTTCGCTCGTCTCGGCAAAACTTCGAACCAAAATCGGGTCATATCGCCTCGCGGCGGGTGATTCCATTATCCCGTATAGACGTTGGTAGTAGCGCACGAGTGGCAGGTTCCACACTTTTCGCACCAACGATTCTTTCGACCGAGTGGGTCCCCAGTTCTCGCGTTCAAACTCGATGAAGTCGACATCCTCGGGAGACAACCCTGACCCGCCATGCACCGTGACCTGTCGACCGAGGGGGTCGGTTGACGCGATGGGCACGCCGTCGAGGCTCAACACGAAATCGCCCTCAATTCCCAGCTCATCCGCCGCGTCCCCAATTCTGGGGATGACCCGACGACCGTCAAGCGAAATCCATCGCACTTTCGAACGCGCGCAATACGTCGCAAATTTTTCACGCTCGGCGCGATCGAGATACACGAGTACTGCGGGTGACGACACCACGATTGTCGCGTTCGGTGCGGCCTTTCGGGCACGCGCCACCGCGGCACGAATTTCCGCCACCGCGTCACCGGCCGTCAAGGTCGGCGGAGACTGCGCGACGATGTCCGCCGCCGCCCGCACGATGTCGAGACGGTCGGATTGCTCGGGCCACACGAGTGCCTCGAGCCAGTCGCGGTCGCTCGGTTTGGTTACGTCAAGCGGACTGAGGTCAATCCCCTCGCGATGCACGATGTTCGGGCGTCGCGGCGGGTTCGCGCCCCACCCCGCAATGTCCGCAACGAGTGACACTGTCGACGGACCGTCTGCAGGAAGCGACGTCACCGAGCGCCCCCGCGCATTCCATGTATATGTGTAGCGATCGGGAAAAAGTGTCAATCCGGCCGACGCCCCCACCTCGATCAGGGCGATAGGTCCGCGGATACGGTCGAGGGCGACAAGCAGAGGGGTGCATCGCCTCGGGTCATTCGTTTGGGTCGCCCGCGTCTTTGCGAGTTTCGCAATGGCCGGCCACAGCGCGATGAAGTCATCGCGGGCGGTCTCGAACGACCGAAGCGGGACCCCGGCAACCCGTGCGCACGTCAGAACCAGAACGGGTTGGCGTTTCGACAGCGGGAGTCTTGCAACGAGGGCGAGCAGTTGGTCGTCATTCGCAATTCCGAGAGCCCAGTCGCGATAGCGCGGTGACTCTGCGACTTCGGCGCTGGCGAACCGGCGAAACCAGTCGGCGGTTCGTTCCCGCTCGCTGTTAGCCATGTTTCCGAGTTTAATGGTGAGCATGACAGAAAAACCCTCCGAGCGAACCGACGCCGAGTGGCGCGAGGCTCTGACACCCGAACAATTCCGCGTGCTGCGCGAGGCCGGCACCGAGCGCCCCTGGACGGGCGAACTCCTCGAAGAGGATCGTGCTGGCTTCTACACGTGCGGCGGATGCGGTGCCGAACTGTTCGTTGCTGGCACCAAATTCGACAGCCACTGCGGATGGCCGTCGTTCTACGAGACCATCAACCCCGAGGCGGTCACCTTGATCGAGGACAACACGCTTGGACAGACCCGCACCGAGGTTCGGTGTGCGTCGTGCAACGGTCACCTCGGTCACGTCTTCCCCGACGGATTCGGTACGCCGACGGGCCTTCGCTATTGCATGAATTCCATTGCGCTGAAGTTCACGCCGGACGAATAATCTGAGCCTCGAGTGAGGATTGAACTCACGACCCCTTCATTACGAGTGAAGTGCTCTACCACTGAGCTATCGAGGCATCGCCGTTACGGCAACCGCACTAGGTTATCACGGGCGAGCGAGCGCGATTAAGCAGTCGCGACCCCGCTCGCCTCAACGAATAATGCCTCGAGCGACAACAACGGAGTGACGTTTCGTTCGATTCGTCCGCGCGCGACATCGATCGCGTCAAGGATTCGAACGGCATGAGCCGCATCGTGATGAGTGAGCCACGCGGCGATACCGTCTTCGAACTCGGGGTTGGTGAGCGGCACCTCGCCGCCGAGTGCGACGACGAGAATGTCCCGGTACAGCGACTCGAGGTCGGTCAGAACCCGGTCAACCCCGTCGCGCAACGACCGAGTCGCCCTGCGCTTTTGGTTTTCTTCGAGATTTTTCACTTGCGGCCGAAGACCGATGGGCACCGCCTCGCCGGGGGCGAGCCCGAGCGACTGCAGAAATTCGGATCGTTCGGATTCGTCGCGTGCCTCGGTGTAGGCCTTGGCGTCATCGGTCGCGAGCATGACTATTTCGGCTGCCGCGTTGACTGCCTCCGATACTGCGCGAATTCCGAGAACAAGCGACAGGCTGCGCGCTCGACGCTCGCGCGCTTCGGGGGTCGT
>CALPQP020000082.1 GCA_943325745.2 Gulosibacter massiliensis | reverse complement strand
TTCGCGGGATCGATGGCGAACTGGATGTTGCAACCGCCCGTGTCGACCCCGACCGCCCGGATGATTCGAATCCCGATGTCACGCAGGTTCTGATATTCACGATCCGTCAACGTCAGCGCTGGCGCCACCGTGAGTGAGTCTCCCGTGTGGACACCGACGGGATCGATGTTCTCGATCGAGCAGACGACGACGGTGTTATCGGTCGCATCGCGCATCAGTTCCAGCTCATATTCCTTCCAGCCCAGAATCGATTCTTCGAGCAGAACCTGACTCGTCGGGCTTTCGTGAAGACCGTTCTCGACCATTTGGCGGAGTTCTGACTCGTCGTGGGCGAACCCAGACCCGAGCCCACCCATCGTGAACGACGGGCGAATCACCACGGGATAGCCCGTCTCGGCGACGAAGGCGAGTGCGCCGTCAACAGAATTCACGACAGCGCTCGTCGCGACCTCAGCACCACAGTCGAGCACCAATTCTTTGAAAATCTGACGGTCTTCACCCCGCTGGATCGCCTCGAATTTTGCTCCGATGAGCTCGACGTTGTACTTCGCCAGGATTCCCTGCTCATGAAGTGCCATTGCGGCGTTCAAAGCGGTTTGACCACCGAGTGTCGGCAGAATCGCATCAGGTTTTTCCTTGGCGATAATCGCTTCAATTGCGGCTGTCGTGATCGGTTCGATGTAGGTCGCATCGGCGAAATCCGGATCGGTCATGATGGTCGCAGGATTCGAATTGATGAGAATCACACGAATGCCCTCCTCGCGAAGGACACGACAGGCCTGAGTGCCCGAATAATCGAACTCGGCGGCTTGACCGATCACAATCGGTCCCGATCCAATAACGAGAACCGAGCGAATATCATCGCGCTTAGGCATTACGTGGCTCCCCCGTTACTCAGCACATGGTCGCGGAATTCGTCGAACAAGTAGGTGGAATCGTGGGGTCCGGCGGCCGCCTCCGGATGGTATTGGACGCTGAACGCAGGCCGATCAAGAGCGCGCAACCCTTCGACACAATCGTCGTTCAATCCGACGTGACTGACCTCGACGCGGCCGAACCCGGACGGCGATTCGATGATGCCCTCGGTCGGTGCGTCCACCGCAAAACCATGGTTGTGGGCGGTGATCTCGATGCGACCGGTTCTCTTGTCGATCACGGGTTGATTGATTCCCCGATGACCGTAGGTGAGTTTGTACGTCTCGAACCCGAGCGCGCGGCCGAGTAGTTGGTTGCCGAAACAGATTCCAAAGAACGGAATACGCCGCTCCAGAATTCGGCGCAAAACCTCAATGTGGCGGCCAGACGCGCTCGGGTCGCCGGGTCCGTTGGAGTAAAAAACCGCAACCGGGTTGATTGCGAGTATGCCCTCAAGCGTCACCGACTGCGGCAATACGTGAACATCGAAACCACGAGAAGCGAGGTGACCGAGCGTCGCGTTCTTGATACCCAGATCGACGACAGCGAGGACTCCGATCGAGGACCCGATCGCAGGAACCACATAGGCCTCCGTCACCGAGACCTCAGCCGACAGATTGCGACCGGACATTACGGGAGCCGCAGCGACCGCCGCCAGATACTGCTCGGTCGTGCGACCGTCAAGCGGAAAAATTCCCGCCCTCATCGCTCCTGCCTCCCGAATGATGCGGGTGATGGCTCGAGTGTCGACTCCCGAGATCCCGACAACGCCACTCGCAACGAGATCGTCGTCGAGGCTTCGCTGTGAGCGGAAGTTGGAAGGGCGGCGAGCGGGGTCACGCACAACATAGCCCTCAACCCAAATCTGAACGGACTCTTCGTCTTCGGAATTCATCCCGGTGTTGCCGATGTGGGGTGCTGTCTGCACGACAATTTGACCGGCGTACGACGGGTCCGTAAGTGTCTCTTGGTACCCGCTCATCCCCGTCTGAAAGACAATCTCGCCGATTCGCTCGCCGACAGCCCCAAACGCGGCACCATCGAATCGGTGGCCATTTTCGAGGACAAGGGTGGTGTTGGGGGTCATGCGTTTCTCACGAGCTCGGGTTCGACAAGAGAACCGTCGACGACGGTTTCAGTGCCGTTGAAAATGGTCGACACGACTCGTCCGGGTAGGACGGTCCCGATGAACGGGCTATTCGTCGAGCGGCCGTGCAAACGGCTCGTGTCCCAATTTGCCGTGTGAGCTGGGTCGACGAGCGTGATGTTCGCCCTACTACCAACCGCCAACGGAGTCCCGTAGCCGTCGACCCGTCCGATTGCCGCAGGGGCGACCGACAGGATGCGAGCAACATCCGGCCACGTGATGTGACCGGTGTCGACGAGTGTGTGCTGCACGACGCTCAGCGCTGATTCGAGGCCGACCATCCCAAAGGAAGCGTCGTGCCACGTGCAATCCTTGGTCGAACTCGCGTGTGGAGCGTGGTCGGTTGCCACGATATCGATCGTGCCATCAGCAACGGCCAGCCGTAGTTGCTGAATATCGTCAGCGGTGCGCAACGGCGGGTTGACCTTGAACACAGGGTCATACGTGAGCGCACGTTCATCGGTCAGAAGCAAGTGATGCGGCGTGACCTCTGCCGTGACCGCTATTCCACGCTTTTTTGCCCACCGAATCACGTCGACGGAACCGGCTGTCGAGATGTGACAGACGTGCAATCGAGCCCCAACGTATTCGGCCAACAAGACGTCGCGGGCAATGATTGATTCCTCCGCCACGCTCGGCCAACCGCGAAGACCCAGTTCGCTCGACACGCGTCCCTCGTTCACGACGGCATCAATTGTGAGTCGAGGGTCCTGCGCGTGTTGGGCGATCACCCCGCCAAACGTTGAGACGTATTCGAGCGCTCGTCGCATCAGCAGTGCGTCGCCGACGCACCTGCCATCGTCCGAGAACACTGTCACCGCGGCTGAACTGTGGGCCATGCCTCCGATATCGGCGAGTTGCGCGCCATCGAGATTCCTGGTCACCGCACCGATGGGACGCACCTGAACATACCCAGCGTGCCTCCCGCGCTCCGCGACGAGTTCGACAAGTTCTGCAGTATCCGCGACGGGACTCGTGTTCGCCATCGCGTGGACCGTGGTAAACCCGCCTGCTGCAGCGGCACGAGAGCCCGAGAGGATCGTTTCCGACCCTTCGCCGCCGGGTTCTCGAAGATGAGAGTGCAGATCGACGAGACCGGGAAGAGCGACGAGTCCGTATGCCTCGATGACTCGATCGGCTGCGGCAGTGGTTGAGCCCACCTCTCGAATCGTGTCTCCGTCAATCAAAATGTCGGCCGCTTTACCGCCAAGGACTGCGGCGCCGCGGATCAGAATCGTCATCGAGAGTCCCCCATCAGTGTGTAAAGGACAGCCATACGGACTGCGACGCCGTTCGCAACCTGCTCCGTGACGGTCGATTGCGGTGAATCGGCAACGCTTCCTGAAATCTCTAACCCTCTATTCATGGGGCCGGGATGCATCACGATCGAGGTCGGCGGCAATCGACGCAGCCGCGAATCGTTCATCCCCCACAACTGGGCGAACTCGGACTCGGAGGGGAAAAATCCGCTCGTCATTCTCTCCTTTTGGACCCGAAGAGTCATGACGACGTCGGGCTGTAGGTCAATCGCCTCGTCGAGAGTTGACACGACCGCCGCGCCCCAACTGTCGATTTCACGAGGAAGGAGGGTTTGCGGGGCCGCTAGGGTCACGGTTGCTCCGAGCGTTCTGAGGAGCAATGCGTTGCTCCGTGCGACGCGCGAGTGAAAAATGTCTCCCACGATCACGACCGCGATTCCGGCAAGGTCCGACCCGCGGGCATTCTCACCCCGAAGTCGCGATCGCATCGTGAACGCGTCCAGGAGGGCCTGTGTGGGGTGTTCGTGTGTTCCGTCACCCGCGTTGATGATGTGCGCGTCCACCCAGCCGCTGTTGACAACAGTCGACGCAACCCCGGAGTGCGGGTGGCGCAAAACGATGAAATCCGCTCCCATGGCCTCGAGCGTTTGAAGGGTGTCCTTAAGGCTCTCGCCCTTTGAAACGCTCGATCCCTGAGTCGTGAACGTCGTGACGTCGGCACTAAGAGCTAGGGCTGCAGCCTCGAACGAGAGCCGAGTTCGGGTGCTGTCCTCGAAGAAGACGTTCGCGACAGTCTTGCCACGCAGTGTCGGTAGTTTCTTTACCTCCCGCGTTCGAACATCGACCATGTCCATCGTTGTATCGAGAATCGCTACCGCGGGAGCCGCCTCGAGGCCACGGGCCGAAATGAGGTGTTTCACGCGATGCTCACCTCGTCTAGATCGTCGACCTCGGCTATCGAAACATTGACGCGTTCGCTCGTCGAGGTCGGTAAGTTCTTACCGACGAAGTCCGCTCGAATCGGCAGCTCGCGGTGTCCGCGATCGACCAAAACCGCGAAGCGAACCACGTCGGGGCGACCGAGCGCAGTGATGGCGTCCAACGCTGCTCGTGCGGTTCGCCCAGAGAACAGAACGTCGTCGACGAGGATCACGGTGGACCCATCGACACCCGACGCAGGGATTTCCGTCGCCACCGTGGCGCGAGTGGATTGAGTTGCAAGATCGTCTCGGT
>CALPQP020000081.1 GCA_943325745.2 Gulosibacter massiliensis | reverse complement strand
GCCGGGATTTATTGGTTCTTGAAAATCCGTTCAGAAATAGACTTCGAGCCGCGTCCCATCGCGAGCAATCCGCTCTGGGCAATTTCTTTTATGCCGAATGGATCGAGTACCTTCAACAGCGCCTCGATTTTCTGGGTGTCACCCGTCACCTCGATGACGAGCGAATCCGGTGCAACATCGACCACGCGCGCGCGGAAAAGGTTCACGGCTTCCAGAATCTGGCTTCGCGTGTTCTGGTCGATGCGCACCTTGACGAGCATGTGCTCGCGCTGAACAGATTGTCCGGGTTCGAGTTCGACAATCTTGAGAACGTTGATGAGCTTGTTGAGTTGCTTGGTGACCTGCTCGAGCGGTGAATCCGCAACATCAATGACGAGTGTGATCCGCGAGAGCCCCTCGACCTCGGTGGTGCCCACGGCGAGGGAATGGATGTTGTATCCCCGACGAGCGAACAGTCCGGCGACGCGCGTGAGGAGACCCGGTTTGTCCTCGACGAGAAGTGACAGCACGTGTTGCGTCATGGCTTACTCCTCATCCCAACTCGGTGCGTGTTCACGCGCGTATTGAACGTTCGAGTTTCCCACGCCCTGCGGAACCATCGGCCACACCATCGCTTCACGCGACACGATGAAGTCGATGACTACGGGACGGTCATTCGTCTCCAGGGCAAGTTGGATGGCCGGTTCGATTTCGTCTTCCGTTCGAACGCGAATTCCGAGACAGCCATAGGCCTCTGCCAACTTGACAAAGTCGGGAATGAACTCGGGTCCGTCCAACGGCTGCAGGTCGGTGAACGAGTGGCGACCGTCGTAGAACAGCGTCTGCCACTGGCGGACCATTCCGAGGGACGAGTTGTTGATGATGGCCACCTTGATCGGAATGTCGTTGATCACACAGGTCGCGAGCTCTTGGTTTGTCATCTGGAAACAGCCATCCCCGTCAATGGCCCACACGATGCGGTCAGGCTGCGCAATCTTTGCGCCCATCGCTGCGGGAACCGCGAAGCCCATCGTGCCCGCTCCGCCCGAGTTGAGCCATGCGCCGGGGCGCTCATATTCGATGTACTGCGCTGCCCACATTTGGTGTTGACCAACTCCGGCGGCATAGATTGCTTCGGGGCCTGACATCTGTCCGATTTTTTGAATAATTCCCTGCGGCGCCAGTAGTCCGTCATCAAGGTCGTCGAACCCTAACGGGAAGCTTGCTCGAAGCGATTCGAGTCGTTCCCACCACGCCGTCAACGGCTTTGCGGTCTTCTTGACTTTCTTCCATTCCGGCAACAGGTCAAGGATGACCTCGCGGACGTCACCGACGATGGGGACATCGGCTTCGCGAATCTTGCCGATTTCGGCGGGGTCGATGTCGACGTGGATGACCTTGGCTCCCGGAGCGAATTCGCTCACCTTTCCGGTCACGCGGTCGTCGAAGCGTGCACCGAGGACAATAAGTAGATCGCTCTCTTGCAGGCCGAGAACAGCAGGGACCGAACCGTGCATGCCGGGCATTCCGAGGTTCTGCGGGTGCTTGTCAGACAGCACGCCACGGGCGGTCAGTGTCGTGATCGCCGGGGCTCCGACGGCCTCCACGATTTCTTGCAATTCTTTGTGCGAGTTCGCGCGAATGGCACCGCCTCCGATGTAAAAAATCGGACGCTCGGCTTGCGCAATCATCTCTGCCGCGGCCTGAACCTGCTTGCCGTGTGCCTTTTGAACGGGCTTGTACCCCTGCAGGTCGACCTTGTCCGGCCAGACGAACGGCGCCGAACCCTGTTGGCAGTCCTTGGTGACGTCGATGAGCACGGGCCCGGGTCGGCCGGTCGTCGCGATGTGGTACGCAGCAGCAACCGTGGCGGGGATGTCCTCGGGTTTCGTCACGAGGAACGAGTGTTTGGTGATGGGCATCGTGATACCCACGATGTCCACCTCTTGAAAAGCGTCGGTTCCCATGAGCGTCGAGAACACCTGTCCCGTAATCGCGATCATCGGGATGGAATCCATGTGGGCATCAGCGATAGCGGTTACGAGGTTCGTCGCTCCCGGGCCACTCGTGGCGATGCAGACCCCGACCTGACCCTTCGCAAGTGCGTAACCCTCCGCGGCGTGACCGGCTCCCTGTTCGTGACGCACCAGGATGTGTCGGATTGTGGTCTGAGACATCAGTTCGTCATAGAACGGCATGATGGCACCACCCGGGAGCCCGAAGACATCAGTGATTCCCAAAATTTCGAGAGACTTCAGGAGCGCACCACTGCCGGTCATCATCGGCGGTTCGCCGGACTTCGGTGTTGTGGTCGAGGTGACCATCGGGTTCTCATTACAAAACGACGGTGGTGTTAGCCGGTGACGGCGCCGAGGGCGGCCGACTGCACCAGCTTGGAATATTTCGCAAGAACACCGCGGGTGTAACGCGGCGGAAGGGGCGACCATCCTGTGCGGCGCGCCTCCAACTCGGTTTCATCGACGAGTAAGTCGATGCTCCGAGCTGCGATATCGACCCGTATCAGATCACCATCGCGCACGAAGGCAATGGGACCTGCATCCACTGCCTCGGGAGCTACGTGGCCGATACACAGTCCGGTTGTGCCGCCTGAGAATCGCCCGTCCGTCAAGAGTAATACATCTTTACCCAGTCCCGCGCCCTTGATTGCGGCTGTGACAGCAAGCATCTCGCGCATTCCCGGACCGCCCTTGGGCCCTTCGTACCGAATGACAACCACATCGCCGGCGGTGATTTCGCCGTTTGTCAGCGCGTCCATAGCGGCGCGCTCGCGCTCAAACACGCGGGCTGGACCTTCGAACGTTGCCGCGTCGAATCCGGCTGTCTTGACGACCGCACCTTCCGGCGCGAACGACCCGTTGAGAATCGTGATGCCACCGGTTGCGTGGATCGGGTTGTCGAGGGTTCGAAGAACCTCGCCGTCCAATGCGTCGAGATTCATGTCGGCGAGGTTTTCTCCCATTGTCTTTCCCGTGATGGTGAGGGCGTCGCCGTGCATGAGCCCGGCATCAACAAGCGCCTTCATGAGAACGGGGAGTCCGCCGCGACGGTCGACGTCGTTCATGACGTACTTACCGAAGGGCTTTAGGTCACCGAGGTGAGGAACCTTTGCGCCGATGCGGTTGAAGTCGTCGAGAGTGAGCGGGACTTCGGCTTCGTTGGCGATCGCGAGAAGGTGAAGGACAACGTTCGTCGAGCCTCCGAGTGCCATCGCAATGGCAATCGCATTTTCAAACGCCTTGATGGTGAGAATGTCGCGGGCAGTCTGGCCTCGATCGAGCATGCCGACGACGGCCTCGCCCGATCGGTGAGCGAAATAGTCGCGGCGGCGGTCATACGACGCGGGCGAGGCGGAACCCGGAAGGCTCATCCCCAGCGCTTCGGCGACAGACGCCATGGTGTTCGCCGTGTACATTCCGCCACACGCACCTTCGCCGGGGGCGAACGCGCATTCGATTCGGCGGGCATCTTCAGCACTCATTTTTCCGGCCTTGACAGCACCGACCGCCTCGAACGAATCAATGATGGTGATGTCTTTTTCGGTGCCGTCCTCCAACTTCACCCAGCCCGGAGCAATCGAGCCGGCGTAAAGGAAGGAACTTTCGAGATCAAGGCGAGCGGCGGCCATGAGCATCCCCGGAATGGACTTGTCACATCCCGCGAGAAGAACGGTGCCGTCGAGGCGCTCGGCCTGAACCACGGTTTCGACCGAATCGGCGATTACTTCACGAGACACGAGCGAGAAGTGCATCCCTTCGTGGCCCATCGAAATTCCGTCGGAAACCGAAATCGTGCCGAACTGCAGCGGGTAACCGCCACCGGCGTGAACGCCTTCTTTTGCGGCCTGCGCGAGGCGACCGAGCGAAAGGTTACAGGGCGTGATCTCGTTCCACGAACTCGCAATACCAATTTGAGGTTTGTCCCAGTCGGCATCACCCATCCCCACGGCGCGGAGCATTCCGCGCGAGGTGGTCGCTTCGATTCCATCGGTGACGACCCGCGAGCGCGGTTTGCGGTCAATCTCAGTCATTCTCTTATCCTACAAACCATTGGCGTGCTAGCGCGCGGTCGGTGACGGTATCGTTATCGGCGGAGGTGTCGCCATGAAAAAGTTCCTGCTCAACGGCAGCTTTCTCAGCGCAATTTTTTCCGTATTCGGTCTCGTCAAATCAACGGTGTCCGGCAAACGCGACTGGAAACTCGCGCTTCTGTGGATTTCCTGGATCGTGAGCCTCGTCGCCATCATCGCGGCGATCACTGACCCCGACGACGACGAGTACGTCGACTAGTTTTCGCCTAAACGACAAGAGCCGACCCAAAGGCCGGCTCTCGCGTGAAACGAATTGACTAACGAAGTGCCTTGAGCAGCTGCGGCTTCGACATGGTCGAGTAGCCGGCGACGCCGCGGGTCTTTGCTGCGGCGCGAAGCTGAGCAACTGACCACGACGCGTCGGGCGCTCCGGTGAGTGCTTCCTTGACGCCGGCTGCGGCCTTCGCCGCACTCGACTTGACGGTCTTGCTGACAACCTTGGCCTCAGTGGCGATGGTCTTGGCTGCCTTGTTTGCGCGGGCCTCAGCGGTCTTGGCAACTGCGGTCGCCTTGCTCTTGACGTCCTTGCTG
>CALPQP020000080.1 GCA_943325745.2 Gulosibacter massiliensis | reverse complement strand
GTGCCAACGATCCCGCCGACAAGGTGGATTCCGACCACGTCGAGTGAGTCATCAAATCCGAGCGTGAACTTCAATTCCACCGCCGCCGCGCAGATTGCTCCGGCAATGAGGCCGAGAATGAGCGACCAGCCGGGCGTCAGGTTCGCACACGCCGGAGTGATGGCGACAAGGCCGGCGATTGCGCCGGAACCAGCACCAACCGAGGTGGCTTTGCCGTCCTTGAGTTTCTCCACGAGCATCCATCCGAGAATTGCGGCTGCGGTAGCGCCGAACGTGTTGACAACAATCAGCCCGACCTGACTCATGTCACCGAAAGCCTGGGCTCCGGCGTTGAAACCGAACCAACCGAACCACAGCAGGGCAACGCCAATGAGCGTCAGTGGAACGTTGTGCGGTTGGTGAGTGCCCTTTCCGAACGCGACCCGCTTTCCGAGAATGAGCGCAAGAGCGAGAGCCGCTGCTCCCGCGTTGATGTGTACGGCGGTACCGCCGGCGTAGTCGATTACGGCGGGAAGTCCGAGGTTCTCTCCCAACGTCATGATCCAACCGCCACCCCAGACCCAGGCAGAAACCGGGAAATAAACGAGAACTGCGAATAATCCAGCGAAAACCATCCACGGACCGAATTTCGCCCGGTCCGCAATCGCCCCCGAGATGAGCGCCACCGTAATGATCGCGAACGTCGCTCCGTAGGCCGCGTAAAGGAGTGTCGCGTCATCCGCGCCCGCCAGCCCAAAATCAGAGAATGGGTCGCCAGCGAACTCGAACGGATCCGACACGGCAGACATGTTGTAGCCAACTAAAATCCACAGGACGCCGACGAGTCCCATTGACCCGAACGACATCATCATCATGGATATAACGCTCTTGGCTTTGACGAGTCCCCCATAGAAAAACGCCACTCCAGGGGTCATCAACAACACGAGCGCGGTAGCCGCAATCGCCCACGACAGGTTTCCAGTGTCCATTTCATCAAACCTTTCCATCGGCAACATGGACATACGTCCAACTCTCCAATGAAACGGCGGGCGTGTTTCGGTGACGGTCTTATCACGTTTCCAGCGGGTAACAAAGCGGCCCGTTCGGTTACAACGAGATTTCGCGATGCGTCAGAGCAACGAGGCGTGACTGCGCGCGAAGATATTTTTTTCGAAAACCCCCGGAGAGCATGTCATCGGGAAAAACGTCGTCAACCGCGACCCCGGTTGCGCGAATCGGGACATCAGAGTCGTAGAGACGGTCGACGAGCGCGACGAATCTCAACGCGTCATTCTGGTCGGTGAACGGAACCACGTCGCGCCAAATTGCGAGAGAAACCCCCGCAATCAGAGGGACGTATTTGCTCGGGTGCAGCGTAGCGAGGTGGCGGAGGACGTCGCTAAAGGAATCGTCAGAAACGTTGTCCGACGTGGGAAGTTTGTTGATCTCGACCTCGGTGGAAACATCGGCACGTCCTTCGTTTTCACGATGTCGATAGTCAACCCCGTCGATTCGGAGCGTGACGAATCGATCGGACAGCGCGTGAATCTCGCGCAGGAAATCGGCCGCGGCGAAACGGCCTTCTCCGAGAGCATTCGGTGGCGTGTTAGACGTAGCCATGACCTTCGTCCCTGTCTCCATTAGGTCACCGAGCAATCGGGTCATCATCATGGTGTCACCCGGGTCGTCGAGCTCGAACTCGTCAATAGCGATAAACGAAGCACCCGCGAGGGATTTGGCCGCTTCGGCGTAACCGAGCGCGCCGACCAACGCGGTGTATTCGATGAATGTGCCGAAATACTTCCGTCCAGAGGCGCGGTGCCAGGTCGCGGCGAGAAGGTGCGTTTTACCGACACCGAATCCGCCATCGAGATACAAGCCAGGGCGCTGGACGGACTTTCGGAACAACCGGCCACCACCGGACCCCACAAACGCGTGTGCCGAGTCACGAGCGGCAATCTGGGACGGGAAGTTGGCGTCCGGAACAAAGGACTCGTATGACGCAGACGCGAACTGTCTCGGGGGCACGAGGTGCTTGAGCATCTGAGCAGTACTGAGAGACGGACGTCTTTCGACCAGATGTATGCGCGACACGATTTCACGAGCCTACCCGACTGTATCCCGAGGCCGACCGATAATCATCTTGATGAAGATCAGTAATGATTATCCCGAGGTTTTCGACTTTGATTCTCGAGATTCCGTCTCGACACAGACCTGGTGGAACACTCTCGGCCATGAGTGGGTTCGCGTGAATCTCATTACTGATTCCCTCGGTAACACGGTCGGAAGTTCCCGCTCCAGCAGTGATCTCACGGGCGGAGGCGACCGCGACCTCCTTGCCGCGCTCCGAGCTGAAGCCGACGTCATCCTCGTTGGTGGCGAAACGGTTCGAACCGAACCGGATTGCATCCCGCGCAATAAAGACGTTGTGATTGTCTCCAAAACTGGAAACATCCCTCTCAGCGCCGTTGCCAGGGCACGCGGTCGAATCACTGTGCTACACGGTCGCTCCGGAAACCCTCCGAGTCCGACCGACGGTGTCGTGCTTCGACAATTTACCGGTGAGGCGATTATTCAGGCCGTTCGAGCCCTCGGATACCGGAAAATCGTGTGCGAAGGCGGCCCGACACTCGTCACGACGTTGGTCGACGCACAGGTGGTCGACGAATGGTGCCAGACGCTGTCACCAAAGTTGGGTCAGCGAATACCGGATTTCGTCGCTCCGGATTATGGTGGAACGCTGGTCAATGTCGCGCACGATGACGATGGTTACCGCTACCTGCGCCAGAGCCGCAACGGCGCGCCTCGAATGTCGTCCTGAGGTCCTGGAATAGTTTTGAGCAGTGGTCACTGACTCGTCTACTCCCCGCTACTTCGCAGATCTCGTTGACTCGGTTTCGTCCCTCACCTGGCCCGACGGTCTCGACGTTCGTGCCATTGACGCTCCGACCGGGCTTGCACCCAACGCCCTAGCTTTCGCCGCCGATGTGACGGCTGGCCCCGGAATGCACGACCGCGGCACGGGCCGTCTCATTTTTCTCGATGACCCCAGCGAGCCATCGGGCTGGGGTGGACGAACCCGCGCAATCATTTTCGCGCAATCCCCGATCGAACCACTGATGGGTGGCCACGACGAACTTTCGCACGTCGCGTGGTCGTGGCTCACGGAATCCCTGGCCGAGGCAGGCGCGTCCTACGATCACCCAGCCGCGACAGTGACACGGGTTGTCTCGGTCGGATTCGGGGACCTTTCCGCCCAGGGTCGGGGTTCTCAGATTGAGGTCCGTGCGTCCTGGTCGCCGACTTCGAGTGACGCGAGACCTCACGCCGAGGCGTGGGCGCGATTTGTCTTGCACCTCGCCGGGTTCGAAATCCTGCCCGAGGGTGTTTCGGCCATGGGTTTGTGATGTCCGACGCCCCAGCATTGCCAGAACCCGTAGCGGCCGAACTGCCGCCCGCCACACTCTCTCGGACGCCACACGTGATAGACACCCCCGAGGGTTTGTCCGCCGCAATCGCGGAACTGGCCGGTGGTTCCGGTCCTTTCGGGGTGGATGCCGAGCGCTCGAGCGGCTTTCGCTATTCCGCGCGGGCCTACTTGATTCAAGTCAGTCGTCGGGGCGGCGGCACCCATCTCATCGACCCCATTGCGTTCGACGGGCTTGCCGATCTGGGTGAATTGCTTGCGACGGACGAATGGATTCTTCACGCAGCGACACAGGACCTGGCCTGTCTCGCCGAAGTGGGGCTCGTACCGACAAAGCTTTTCGACACCGAGTTGGGTTCTCGACTGGCAGGGCTTCCCCGGGTGGGTCTTGGGACGGTGGTCGCCGAACTGCTCGGGCTTCACCTCGCTAAGGAACATTCGGCCGCAGACTGGTCGACCCGACCAATTCCGCAGGAGTGGATCGTCTACGCGGCACTCGACGTCGAGTTGCTGCCTGATTTGCGCGACGCTCTGGCCTCGGTGCTCGAGGCGGCTGGCAAAACCGAAATCGCGGAACAAGAGTTTGCACATCTGCTGACGTGGAAACCGGCTGAGCCAAAAGCTGACCCGTGGCGGAGGCTCTCGGGATTGCAGAGCTTGACGTCGCCACGGCATCTCGCCGTCGCTCGCGAGCTGTGGATAGCCCGCGATCATTTTGCCGAGTCGATTGACTTAGGCCCCGGTCGAACGATACCCGACCGAGCAATTGTCGCAGCAGCCTCTCGATTGCCGGACTCGCGCGGCGCGCTCGCTGCGATCAAAGAGTTCAGCGGACGCTATTCCAGGCGCGAATTGGCGCGCTGGTGGGACGCCATCGAACGGGGACTCTCAACTGACGACCTGCCGCCCATGCGGGTTCGCGGCAACGGCTTGTCGACGCCACGAAACTGGAAGGACCGCCATCCGGAGGCCTATGCCCGGTTCGTGTGCGTTCGCGAATCGTTGTCACAAATCGCCACCAGCGCCTCGATTCCCATCGAAAACCTCGCGCTTCCCGAGATGATTCGTCGAATCTGCTTCGAACCGCCCGCCGTCTTTGAGCCACCCGCAGTTGCCACGTGGTTGCGCGACGCCGGTGCCCGCGAGTGGCAAATAGAGTTGTTACATTCTCAATTGAACGATTGCTTCGTCCGCGTGGCCGAGGACCCCACCGAGTTCCTCACCG
>CALPQP020000079.1 GCA_943325745.2 Gulosibacter massiliensis | reverse complement strand
TCGGCCTCGACCTGGATGGTCTGGTGTTCGAGCATGGCAACGGTCCCGGGGAACGGGTGACCGATAACCGAGACCGGGATGTTGACCGTGACGGTCTCACCCTT
Source organism: Gulosibacter massiliensis (assembly GCA_943325745.2). Classification (GTDB taxonomy): domain Bacteria; phylum Actinomycetota; class Actinomycetes; order Actinomycetales; family Microbacteriaceae; genus MWH-TA3. The sequence continues at coordinate 4,570 of CALPQP020000079.1, read as the reverse complement.
TTTGACGATGACGAGGTCAACGTGCTCGATGATCTGGCGCACGTAGTCCTTCTGGACGTCCTTCACGAGAACGAGTTCCTTTTTGCCGTTCACGTCGAGGTCGATGAGGACGTTCTTGTGACGGACGAGGAGGCTCAGCTCGTGTGCGTTGACCATCACGTGACGCGGGTCTTCGCCGTGTCCGTAGATGACCGCGGGGACGTTTCCGAGTGCGCGCAGCTTGCGTGCAGCGCCCTTACCGAAGGACGCGCGTTCTTCGCCCTTGAGTGCAAATTGTTCAGCCATGATGATGCCTTTCGCGGGGTGGTGACCCCTGGTTGGTGTTTCAACTCGAACGCCGGAAGCGTGAGGAGGACCAAGGTCGACCCACCGCGTCGATCACGGATTCGTAAATCCCTCGCCGAAGTTCGGTTTCAGCCTATCGGATAGGCTGGGAATTGATTTCCACGCGTTTTCTCTCTGGAATTCTCGAACGGAGTGTGAATGTCTCAGGCCAACATCGGTGTCGTCGGTCTCGCGGTGATGGGCTCGAATCTCGCTCGAAACCTCGCCAGTCGCGAGGGCAATCGCGTCGCGGTCTACAACCGGTCGTGGGACAAGACGGAACATCTCGTCGAGGTTCACCCGGAGGCGAATTTTGTGGCGGGGAAAACGATTCAGGAATTCGCCGCGTCCCTCTCGAAGCCCCGCACCGCCATCATTATGGTCAAGGCGGGCGCCGGAACCGACGCCGTCATCGACCAATTGTGCGAGGTCTTCGAGCCGGGTGACATCATCGTCGACGGCGGAAACGCGCTGTTCACCGACACAATTCGCCGCGAAAAGGCGGTTCGCGAGACTGGAATCAACTTTGTTGGCGCGGGAATCTCGGGTGGTGAAGAGGGCGCCCTGCTGGGGCCGTCCATCATGCCCGGCGGTTCGGCCGAGGCGTGGGAAACGCTCGGGCCGATCCTTCGGTCAATAGCGGCGATTGTTGACGGCGAACCGTGCGTCACCCACATCGGCACCGATGGCGCTGGTCACTTCGTCAAGATGATTCACAACGGCATCGAATACGCCGACATGCAGTTGATCGCCGAGGCGTACGACCTCATCCGTCGCTGCACGGGCAAGTCCCCCGCTGAAATCGCCGACGTGTTCACCGAGTGGAACAAGGGCGAACTCGAGTCGTACCTGATCGAGATCACCGCGGAAGTTCTTCGTCAGGTTGACGCCGCGACGGGCAAGCCGCTCGTCGACGTCATTCTCGACGAAGCGGGTTCGAAGGGCACGGGCGTCTGGACCGTTCAGACCGCGTTGTCACTTGGAACGCCGGTTTCGGGAATCGCCGAAGCCGTATTCGCTCGAGGTCTTTCGTCACACCCCGAACAGCGCTCGTTGGCGAAGTCGTTCCCCGGACCGGACGCATTCGCCGTTGCCGACGCCGATGCGTTCATCGAGGACGTCCGTCAGGCTCTGTACGCCTCCAAGATTGTCGCCTATTCGCAGGGATTTGACGCCATTCGCGCCGGTGCCGACGAATACAACTGGCACATCAACCTCGGCGAAGTCGCCCGCATCTGGCGCGGCGGCTGCATCATTCGCGCCCAGTTCCTCAACCCCATCACCGAGGCCTACCGCGCGAACGAATCGCTCGCACTCTTGATGGCGGCGCCCTATTTCGCGAAGGCCGTCTCGGGCGCTCAGGCCGCGTGGCGCCGGGTCGTCATCGCTGCGACCGAGGCCGGCATTCCCGCCCCCGCCTTCGGATCGTCACTGTCCTACTACGACGGCCTTCGTGCCGACCGCCTGCCCGCCGCCGTCATCCAAGGCCAGCGCGACTTCTTCGGGGCGCACACCTATAGGCGCATCGACAAGGCCGGCACGTTCCACACGCTGTGGTCCGGCGATCGCACTGAGGTCGCGGCGGAAGATTCGCATTAGTCATCCATCCAATTGGAACGCGAGTCAGACGACTTGACTTTTTGGAGGGTTGGGATTGACGCCCTCGACGCATCCCACCAACCAAAATCTTCTAAAGTAGTTGCATGAACGATTCGCTCCGCACCCCCGACAGCAACCTCGCCGTTCGAACGGCCGACACCGACTCGGTGTTCCACTCGTGGTCAGCTCAGTCGACTCTCGCGCCGTTTGTTATCGCGGGCGGAAAGGGCTGCGAGGTCTGGGATTACGAGGGCAATAAGTACCTCGACTTCTCGAGCATGCTCGTCAACGTCAACATCGGACACCAGCACCCCAAGGTTGTCGAGGCGATCAAGGCGCAGGCGGACATCCTCACCACAGTCGCACCTGCTCACGCGAACAACATGCGTGCGCTCGCGGCCCAAAAGATTCTCGACCATGCCCCCGCCAACTTCCACAAGGTGTTCTTCACCAACGGAGGAGCCGACGCGGTCGAAAACGCGATTCGTATGGCTCGGATTCACACCGGCCGCGACAAGGTCATCTCGTTCTACCGCTCGTATCACGGCAACACCGGTGCGGCCGTGGTCGCGACCGGCGACTGGCGCCGAATCCCCAACGAATACGCCCGCGGTCATCTGCACGTGTTTGGACCGTATTTGTATCGCACCGAATACTGGTCGACCACTCCGGAACAAGAATCCGAGCGCGCTCTGCACCACCTCGAACGCGTCATCCAAGCACAAGGGTCGGAATCAATCGCGGCGTTCCTGTTCGAGACGGTTCCCGGCACCGCCGGCATCCTGACCCCTCCGCCTGGGTTCCTCAAGGGCGTTCGAGCCCTCGCCGACAAGTACGGAATCGTCCTCATCCTCGACGAGGTCATGGTCGGGTTCGGCCGAACCGGCGAGTGGTTTGCGTTCGACGCCTTCGACGTCGTCCCCGACCTCGTTTCCTTTGCCAAGGGCGTCAACTCGGGTTACATCCCCGTCGGTGGTGTGCTGATCGCAGATCACATCGCGAAGACGTTCGACGACCGCGTCTTCCCCGGCGGCCTCACCTATTCGGGCCACCCGCTCGCTACCGCCAGCATCGTCGCTGCGATCACCGCGATGGAGGACGAAGGAATCATCGAGAACGCCCGTTCCGTCGGCGCCAACGTTCTTGGCCCCGGACTTCGCGAACTGCAGACGAAACACGAGGTCATCGGCGAAGTCCGCGGGTCCGGCGTGTTCTGGGCTGTCGAGTTCGTCACCGACCGCGAAGCACGCACTCCCGTTGATGCCGCGTGGATGGGAAAGCTTCGGACGGCTCTGTTCGCTGCTGGTCTGGTGCCGTTCATGGCCGACAACCGCCTGCACGTCGTGCCGCCGTGTGTCATCACCGAAGACGAGGCGCGTCGCGGATTGGCGATCATCGACCAGGTTTTGGCCGAGCTGAAATAACCGCTGCCCGTCAAACGGCACAATGGCAACTATGGAATCCTCCGCATTCAGCACCTTTCTCGCGTCACGTCGCAGCACCCGTGACTTCCTGCCGAAAGCCGTTCCGCAGGACATCATCGACGCGATTCTGACCGACGCGATGACCGCCCCGAGCTGGTCGAACACCCGCCCGTACATGGTTGCGGTGGCAACGGGCGAGGTGCGCGATCGGATTTCGGCCGAGTTGCAACGCCGGTGGGCGATTGTCGGCCCAGCGCTTCGTGGTTCGTGGTGGGACAAGGTGAAGTTCTTTCTCAAGCGCGACGGTTTGCCGACGAGCGACTACAAGGTGTGGCGTCCGTATCCGAAGGATGTCCAGCCGCGCAGCCACAAGATCGGCCGTGACCTGTACACGCACATTGGCGTCGCCCGCGGGGACAAGGTCGGTCGCGACGAACAGTGGGCACGAAACTTCGACATGTTCGGCGCCCCCGTCGCGCTCTTTGTCTTTACCCACAAGGGACTGCCGACCTATGCGGTATCCGACGCCGGCCTGTTCATGCAGAACCTCATTCTGTCGGCACACGCCCGCGGGCTCGGCACCTGCGCGCAGGGCGCACTCGCACTGTGGTCCGACCCAGTGCGGGCCGAATTCACCGTGCCGAAACAATACAAGCTGTTGTGCGGAATCGCGCTGGGCTATCCCTCGAAAGACAAGGTCAACGGATTCCGGGCCGAGCGTCTGCCGATCGGTGACATCACCCTCAACCCGCGTTAGCCGTCGCCATACAGCGCGGTGGCGAACGCGCGGTTGACGAAGAGCCGATCACGACCCACCTTGTGCGATTCCAGCACGCCCATCGACTCGAGCCGGTCAAGCCACTTCGTCGCGGTCGGGCGGCTGACCAGGCAACCCGCGACGACATCACGAATGCGCGAATACGGTTGCGTGAACAGCACCTCGATCAGGGCGGAATTGGTGGCCCCAAACTCGTCGCGAATTCGATCGCGAACGTCTAGATGAGCATTAAGAATGCGGTTGACCGTCGCCGTTGCCGATAACGCCGTCGTCTCGACTCCACGCACGAAGTACAAGATCCACTCGTGCCATTCGCCCCGAGCAGTCACACCCATAAGACGCTCGTAATACTCCGCCTTTGTGGCGATGAAGTATCGCGACAGATACAGCACGGGCATCTTAAGCAACCCCCACTCGGCGAGCAACAACAGGTTGAGGATGCGGC
>CALPQP020000078.1 GCA_943325745.2 Gulosibacter massiliensis | reverse complement strand
TCGGCAGTGGGCTCCTCGACAAACTGTGGCTTGCCTTCGATGAGGTGTTTTGGGACCCGGAGGCCGACGTCATCAACTGGATCGACCCCCACAACCCGGGGCTCTGGCCTTTCTGGGTCAACGGCTACAAGTTCTACGACGTCCCCGTGCTTCTCGCTTTCAACGCCGGCGGCGTTGCGCGCGAACTTTCTGAATGGTCGGACGATGAGGTGGTCGCCAGCGCTATGGCGGCGCTTTCCGCGATGGCCGGTTGATGGCCGTCAGGTGCTGGAGTGTTGGTCAGAAGATGGCAGGTTTGGGGTGGATCATGGGCGAACGAGTGGCCTCCCGCCGCAGCGCTCGCGGTTAGATTCACTCGCGCTTCGTTCTCGGATACGTCGGGCAAGCCAGCGTCGTCAGCTGTTCATCTCTGACCTTTGGCGATCGCGACGATTTCATCAATGTGGTTGTTGATGACAAATTGTCTGCCAATTTTTTCGACGTTGAATTGACCGAAAAAAGTGGACGGCAGGTGCTTTCCGCTCATCCAGAGCGCCAATCCGTGGGATGCCCACAAAATGCTGCCCGCCGCGAGGAACTCGGATGCGTGCGTGAGAGCTTCGTCCACCCCCGGCGATTTCGTCCAATCGAACCCGATTGGCGTCGATGTCCCGTTTCGAATATCAATCACGAGGTAGCCCGTCACTGCGATTTGAAACTCTTGCCGTTGTCGCAATTCAACTTCATACTCGGACTCCAATAGTCGGTTCACGGTGTCCGACATCATCGGATAGTGCACGAGAACGGCGACCGGCCCCATTCGTGCCGACCATTTGAGTTTGGCGTCAATAAATGCGCGCAGGCGTTTTTCACCGTCTCCCTGAGTTTTTTGCAAAATCTCGAACGGGTAGGTCGACCAATCCCGATAAGCCCAGATCGTCGCTTCGGCGATGAGCGCTTCGCGGCTTCCGAAATGATAGGGAACCATCGCTTGCTTGAGTTCGAGGCGATCGCAGACAACGCGGGCGTTGAACTCGGATGGACCGTGCTTCCGGATTTCGTCGATGGCGAGAAGAATGAGCCGCTCGCGTGTTCCGATGTCGTTCCCCATCAACGACTTCACGCCGTCAAGTGCGGGCGAGAGGTGCAGGTCGGGAACGGGCCTGTCTAGCCGAGGTCTAGCCATGCGTGCAGTCTACCAACGCCCGCTTCGTTAATACAGGTGCGTTTTAGTTATCTCAAAGTCCGCCTTTTTAGTCGGCGGGCATCGGATCGATCGGCATTGGCTCGATGAGCATCGGCTCGGGAAGTTGGATGACCCCTTCCACGAGCGTGATGACGGTCTGCCACCACCAATCCGTTCCCGTCAAGGCGACCCCGGGAACAAGCCATGCACTTCCCGACGCGTCCCAGACCAACAACAGGGCGGACTTCGCTTCATCAAGGGTGATCGTCTGAACCGGCATTTCGGTTTCAGTTGGCAGCGGAATCGGCGCTTCCGTCTCCGTCGGCACAGGTTCACCGGTTTCGGAAGGCACGGGCTCTTCTGTTGGCTCGACGGTGGACGCAGTGGGTTCTGTCGGCTCGACGGATTCGCCAGTCGCCGCATCGCCGTCTATCGCGTCGAAGCCGGGATCAACCGAGGATCGCGTTGCCCACATCATTCCGCCCTGGTAATCGGTTGGGCCGGAACCGAACCAGCGCCAATCGGCGAGGCGCTCTACGGCCGCGGCGTCCGACACGGTGTCGAATTCGCCAACGTCAACAATCGTCACGGCGTTGCCTTGTGCCCACGACAATTCGCCGTTGCCTGACCACGACAGCGACCACTCGATTGCCGTCTTTTGTCCATTGACGGTCAATGCAACGCTGGCGAACGACGACCATTCATCGACCATGACGGTGATGTCAGTGGCCTCGAAGGGGACTCCCATCGTGGAGAAAAATTCACTCGCCAATCGACGCGTTTCCGCCTCGTCGGGGTTGAATCCCGTGATGGCGGGTTCATATTCGGTGCACTCGATGTACGAATCGGCACCCTTGCCAACCCGGTGCTCGCTCAGGCACTCCTGTTCGGGATATGCGGCGGGGTTGGAATACCACCAGGATCCCGTGCCCGTCCAACTGACCGTGATGCTGGGCGCGGAATAGTCTTCTGGCCCGACAACATATGACGGCCACGCCGCATCGAAGTATTGAGACCTCTGTGGTTCACCGGTAACGCCGAAGTAGGCGGCCGCGTTGCTCAACACTGATTCGGGAGTTCCCGCCAGATCGAGTCGGTACACGTGACCGCGCCCCGTCAACGTCGACAGGTTGTCGCCCGCGACATATTCATAGGACAGGTAAGGCATCATCATCTTGTCAGCGCTGACGGTGGCGGATTGAGCCGACATCGACTCGGGACCCGCATTGGCTGCCATCACAATCAACGGTCCACTCACGGTGCCGAAGGTTCCAGCTACGACAACACCAGCCGCTGCCGCGACCCCAATACCGCCCGCCAACGATCGGCGAGCTCGGGTTGAGGTGGTCAGCCACCAGTCACGAATCGGGTTGCGCGACCCACCTGGAGTGCGAAGGGAGTTCGTCGGCGAAACCTTCACGCGGGGACCGGCAGGGTCGGAGCGGCGGAGGCGGTCGTCGAGGGAGTCATCGGTTGATTTGTTCATACCTTGGTTATGTCCTTTCGGCGAGGAATCTTTCACGCGGTTTCGGCGAGGGCGACTCGCAATTGCTGCCGCGCGCGATTGAGGCGAACGGACACCGCATTGGCGGTGATGTCGAGCGATTGGGCTGCTTGGGTGATACTCAAACCGTCTATCGCGGTCAGCGCGAGGATCTGGCGAGAAGTCGCGGGCAGCCGCCCCCATGCGTCGGCAAGGGCGATGTCGGCGACGGCGATGGATTCGGCGGATGGCGAGGTGTCGGGCGCCATCAGCGCGGACAGAAAGTTTTTGGCTCTAGCGTTCTTTCGGCGATAGTTCGCGATGATGTTGGTCGCAACCCGGTACAACCAGGGGAGTTCCTCACCAACGGTCACCGCCGCACCCCTCCGCCAAGCGATGTCGAAAATGTCCGCGGCTAAATCGTCAACATCGTTCGCGTCGACGCGGCGGTAAAGGAACTTCGAGATGGGCGCGCGAGCACCATCAAAGCGCTGAGTGAAATCGTCGGGGGACAACAGAACTCCTTCGGGACTTACCTTGACTATGTCACGGCAAGGCGAAATCTTTCAGAATTTTTTCGCCTTACTCAAAAGTGCGCCCGGACCGATTGGCCCGGGAACTAATGCCGCGCTCGTCCTAGACTGCTGGTGTGATACCAATCGAGAACGTCCTCACGTTCATTGCGTTCGCAATGGTCATCATCGCAATCCCTGGGCCGTCGGTCATGTTCGCGATTTCCCGCGCGCTGGTTTTGGGCAAGCGTGGCGCCGTCATTACTGTCGTTGGAAACGGAATCGGAGTCCTAATTCAGGCGCTCGCGGTGTCGGTAGGACTTGGTGTCCTCATCCAATCGAATGACACCCTCATGCACATCATCCGGTTGGCCGGCGCCGGATTTCTCATCTATCTCGGTATCACTGCGATCCGCCATCGACGTGACGGTCTCGATCTGACGGCCCCGGTCGTTGCTCCCACGAGTTCACACGTGTTGCGTGAATCGATCCTCGTGGGTCTGGCAAACCCGAAAACAATCGTCTTCTTTTCGGCGGCGTTCCCGCAGTTCGTCGTATCAAACGGGACACCCATCGTCTGGCAGATGGCTTTACTCAGCCTCATCTTTGTGGTCTTTGGCATCTCAGGAGACGCAATCTATGCATTGTCGGCCGGAGCCGCCCGCGATTGGTTTGCCAAATCTCCGAACCGTGTGGTCACCATGCGAACCATCGGGGGCGTTGCAATGACGACGCTCGGAATCATCACCGCGGTTATCCCGTAGCCCAAAATCGCCCTCCCGTGCTTTGGCCAGATTGCGCGTAAACTGAGGATGTCGCGCTCATCGGCGACACACGAATCACTAAAAACAGTAAGGATGTTTTTCCATGAGTTTTTTCCAAAATCTTTCCAAGATGGTGTCGCGCGCCGACAAAAAAGCCGACCAACTTGCCGACGCCGCTCGTGACCTCGCCGCAGACGCGTCACGCGAGGTGAACAAACTCGCCGCGCAGGCAAAGCGCGAAGGCACCAAGGTCGTCAAGAAGGCACAGCGCGAAGGCACCAAGGTCGTCAAGAATGCGACCAAGACCGCCAAGACCGTCGGCAAGGACGTCAAGAGCAAGGCGACGGCCGCCGCCAAGACCGCTGAGGCCCGCGCAAACAAGGCAGCCAAGACCATCGCCACCGAGGCCAAGGTTGTCAGCAAGACCGTCAAGTCGAGTGCGGCGAAGGCCGCTGCCGGCGTCAAGGAAGCCCTCACCGGGGCGCCCGACGCGTCGTGGTCAGTTGCTCAGCTTCGTGCCGCAGCAAAGACCCGCGGCGTCGCCGGCTACTCGACGATGTCGAAGCCGCAGCTGCTCAAGGCACTTCGTTAGTCAATTCGTTTCACGCGAGAGCCGGCCTTCGGGTCGGCTCTTGTCGTTTAGGCGAAAACTAGTCGACGTATTCGTCGTCGTCGGGGTCAGAAATCGCCGCGATGATGGCGACGAGGCTCACGATCCAGGAAATCCACAGAAGCGCGAGTTTCCAGTCGCGTTTGCCGGACACCGTTGATTTGACGAGACCGAAT
>CALPQP020000077.1 GCA_943325745.2 Gulosibacter massiliensis | reverse complement strand
TGTGGGCACGCGTATCAGCGGCACCTGGGACAAGTTGGTCGACGAGTGCCAGCGAAGAGGAACGATGGTCGAGCCGACCGAACCGATTTGGTTCGAAGAGACGGCGACGCTGGTTCGTGCGATTCCGATTCGCCGCCGTGGCGGTTCTGAGCCAATCGCGGTGCTGACCCGCCACGCCCTCGTGACCGACAACGGCGCGAATCGACAGGCCCAGACGTTCATCGAATCCGCTGAGCAGATCTATTCGATGATTGCCGAAGGAGACTTCCCTGACCCGTCGCAACGTGACAGCCCGAAACTCGGTGCGCCGCGCGCATCGGACGGGTTGATCAAGCTCGACCGAGACGGAACCGTCACCTACGCGAGCCCCAACGCCCTGTCGTCGTTCAACCGAATGGGGTATTCCGCCCCGATGGAAGGGATGGTCCTCGCCGAGGTTGCTCGACGCGTCGGGAACACCCAAGAACTCGCCGCCAACGAGATGTTGCCGATGGTGGTGAGCGGACGCGTGCCGGGCCAAACCGACTTCTTCGCCGGGCCCACCATCATCGCGGTCCGCGGAATCCCGCTGACCCAGAGCGGCGAAAGAATCGGTGCCATCCTGCTGCTGCGCGACGTCACGGAACTTCGTCGCCAAGAACGCGAGTTGTCGAGCAAGAACGCGACCATCCGCGAGATTCACCACCGAGTGAAAAACAATTTACAGACGGTCGCCTCCCTGTTGCGCATTCAGAGCCGGCGCACCAAATCCAGCAAGGTCAAGGACGCGATTGCGCAGGCCATGCGCCGGGTTGAGGCGATTGCGGTGGTCCACGACGCGCTCGCGACGGGGCTGGCACAAACAGTCGATTTCGACGAGGTCGCCGCCCGCGTCTCGCCCCTTGCGGCCGAGGTCGCTAACACGGGGGGGCCGACAGTTCGCCCCACGATTGAGGGAAGCTTTGGCGATTTGCCCAGCGAGTTTGCCACGCCGTTGGCCATCGTGTTGACCGAACTGATTACGAACGCGGTGGAGCACGGTCTCAAAGGTGTTGTCGACGGCACGGTGACCGTTCGAGCGGATCGCGCAGCGGACCACTTGCGCGTGTCGGTGAGTGACAACGGTCCCGGCGTTGATGCGTCGACGATTGGTCAGGGACTCGGAACTCAGATTATTCGTACTCTCGTCGAGAACGAATTGTCGGCGACGATTGAGTGGGCGCGTGGCGAATCGGGTGGAACGTTGGTGGCGATTGATATTCCCCTGCGCTACATCGCTGCAGCGAAGGGTGTTAAATGACGAAACGCCTCCGAGGAGGCGTTTCGCGTTGAGGCGTTAGGACGCTCGGCGAGCTCGAGCTGCGCGGCGCTTGAGCGCGCGGCGCTCGTCTTCACTGAGGCCACCCCAGACACCGGAGTCCTGGTTGGACTCGATGGCGTACTGAAGACAGTTTTCGACGACGGGGCACTGCGCACAAACCTGCTTCGCCTTTTCCATTTGGTCAAGTGCCGGGCCAGTGTTGCCGACGGGGAAAAAAAGTTCCGGGTCGACCGTGAGGCAAGCGGCCTTATCGCGCCAATCCATGGTGATCTCCTTATTTGGTGCCAGCACACAATTGGGCCGGCGGACGCCTCGAATACGTGGCATCGTGGGTGGGACGGAAGTGTTGGTAACCGCACGCGTCATCGGGTGCGAACATCAACCTCTTATAGGTTCTCACGATTGTCCAATAAGGTCAAGGGTGTTTGAGAGACTTGTTTAGTGGCCGTTAACCCTAAATCTTTCGCGGTGTCCGCGATTGTCGCTCTAGTTTCCGTTCAAACCCTTGGACTGTGGGTTGTTTCGGCGCTGTTTATCGTCGACACCGCGACGCAGCCGTCGAATTCTCTAGCCGGCGCAATTTTTCTTGACGTCATGATTGTTCTGTCCGCCGCCGCTATGTCGGTCGCAACCGTGATGTTCGCGCGGGGTCGGTCGGCGACACGCAGCGCCATCATTGTCTGGCAAATGACGGTGATTGGAATCGGGATCGCCTCGGCGCAAGGAACGGAACCGCGCTGGGACGTCGCTGCCCTGTTGATTGTGCCCGCCGCCGCGGTCACCGGTTTGTTGCTTTTCAGTCGCGACGTTTCGCGTCATCTTGACTCCGACGCATGAGTCGTGTGCCCGTCGCACGAGAGAAGTGTTCCCGGGCGGTTCAGGGTCGTTGTCTAGGTAAGGTTCGCCTTTCTAGAAACTGCGGGCGATTCGCGGTTGAATTGGCCAATGCCAAGCCAAACCTCCGAACCCCACCGCGTCTCGCACCTTGCCAGGTTGAACTGGCTTCGCGCCGGAGTGCTCGGTGCCAACGACGGAATCGTCTCGATTTCGGCCTTGATTGTCGGTGTTGCCGCTGCGACCTCAAACATCACTGCCATCATGATTGCGGGGGTCGCGGGGCTCGCCGCGGGAGCCATCTCGATGGGACTTGGTGAATACGTGTCCGTGAGCAGCCAGCGCGACAGCGAACTCGCCTTGATTGTGAAGGAAAAACGGGAACTGATTGAGCAACCCGAGGCTGAACTCGCTGAACTGCAGACAATTTATGAACACAAGGGTTTGAGTGCGGTGACAGCCAAGCAGGTTGCCAAGGAACTGACGGCCCACGACCCGATTCGCGCCCACCTCGAGGCGGAGCTCAACATTCTCGAAGCCCACATCGTCAATCCGTGGCACGCAGCGTTTTCATCTACTGGTTCGTTCCTCGCTGGCGCGTTGCTTCCGTTCCTGACGGTCTTGTTCGCCTCGGAAGAGTTCAGAATCCCGGCAACAATCGTTGCGTCTATCATCGCCCTCGCGGGGACCGGCGCCGCCGGAGCTTACCTGGGCGGAAGTTCGACCGTGAAATCGGTAATCCGGGTCGTCATCGGTGGGTCTGCGGCGCTTGCCGTCACGTTCGCAATCGGCTCACTGTTTAATACGGCTATTACTTAGACGCCGAGTTTTTCGCGCAGCATCTCAACGTGGCCGGTGGCCTTGACGTTGTATAACGCGTGCGTGAGTGCACCGTCGCCGCCAATGACGAACGTCGAGCGGATGACGCCTTGGACCTCTTTGCCGTACATGTTCTTGGTGCCGAATGCGCCATACGCCTTGAGGGTTTCTTTGCTTTCGTCACCGAGCAACATGAACGGAAGGCTTTCCTCGTCGGCGAACTGCTGGAGGTCCTTGCCGGAGTCGGGGGAAACGCCGATGACGACGTATCCCTTGCTCGTGAAGGCGGCCATGTTGTCGCGGAAGTCACACGCCTGGGTCGTGCAGCCGGGGGTCATCGCCTTCGGGTAGAAGTAAACGATGACGTTCTGGCCCGCGAAGTCCGCGAGCGAGTGGGGGGATCCCGACGCGTCGGGAAGGGTGAATGCGGGGGCTTTGTCGCCAGCGTTAAGTGTCATGGATTTAGGATACCCGAGTCAATTAGGAAGATTTCGATAGGCAACGCGCCGGTGACGCGCAGAAACCACGACGATCAGCAGCTCGGCATCTCGGACGCGATACACAATTCGATAGTCACCGACTCTGACCCTGAACAGGTCGGTAAACCCCGTTAGCTTCTTGCTTGCGGGGGGAAGAGGGTGATTGGCTAGGAGTTCCGTAGCCCAAAAAATTCGCTCACGTGTATTGTGATCAAAACCTTTCAGGTTTTTGACCGCATCGCGAGACCACGTAACGCGATACGGCTCAGTCACGGGTAATGCCAAGTTCGGCTGCGACCTCATCCAACGTATAGGTGGGCTCTCCGTTGTCGACCTTTGCCAGGCTGGCAAGCGCCATCTCGATGTCCCGCGAATCTTCGAGCACCTGAAGCGCGAGTTTGGCTAGTGCGGCATCCATGACGGCGACGGTCGGTCGACCGTGATCGGTGATGATGAGAGGTTCGTTCCGGGCGGCTTCGACGGTTTCGGCCCAGTTCTGGCGGGCGTGTGAGGAGGTGACGGAGTTCATGTATAAATTGTACGATACATACGTTTATCTCTCAACCCTTTTCCAGGACGGCGCGGACCTCACCGACGAGCGATTTCCATCGGGCGTGTTCCTGGCTCCCAACGATCAGGTAGTTCGTGACAAACCCGAAACTGGCGCGGTGGGTTACGTCAGCGAAACCGGCTTGGCCGCCGAAACCATCGTGGCCGAACGAGGCCGGGCTCAGCAGTGGTGATCGCGCCTCACATTCGAGCATCACGCCGAAGCCGCGCTCGGGCCACGGACCGGGCTCGCCCCACACCGACGGCCCGGTGACTCGACGTTCTCGCATCACCCCCACCGTCGTGTCGGAAAGAACCCGCACGCCACTAGTCGAGGTCACGGTTGACGACCACATCGCGGCCAATCCCCTCGCCGTCGAGACGCCGTTCGCGCCGGGAAGCACGCCCTGGTAAACCCGGGGGTCGTTGTAGCCGATGTTGGGGTGAATACCTGCGCCGGCGGGAAACGCGTTCCCGAACGACATCGCGCGTGACTGCAAATCAGCCGGTGAACCCGGCTCTAGCGGGCGTCCGACGGGCCAATCGGTTTCGACGAATTCCGCAACCCGTTCGCATTGTTCCGGGGGCAATCCAATCCACGCTTCGACACCGAGCCGGCGAGCGAGTTCGTCGTGCAGCATCGCGCTGAGGCTCCGGCCGTCAACACGGCGAACCAATTCGTCGACGAGCGTTCCGAAGGTGATCGCGTGATACGCATAGTCCGTTCCGGGCTCCCACAGCGGTTCCTGCGAGAG
>CALPQP020000076.1 GCA_943325745.2 Gulosibacter massiliensis | reverse complement strand
CTCTTCACGCGATTGCTGGAACAGTTGCGATGCCGAGAGTGCAGCCCCCGTCGCGAAAAATCCGGTTCCCAGCACCGCGACACACACGTGGATGACGAGCCAATAGTTCTGTAGCGCAGGGGGCAGGGGCGACACCGCGACATAGAAGTTGACGGCGACGATACCGAGCGCGAGGATCGCAAACCCCGACACGAACGCACCGACGAAACGCACGTCACGCCAGATGTTGATGCCGAGGAAGACCCCGACCAACACGAGAGTCGCGGTCAGGCCGAATTCGTACATGTTCGCCCACGGCACGCGATGGGCCGAGATTCCACGGGTGATGACGGCACCGAAGTGAATCGCAAACCCGAGGACGAGAACCGCCATCGCACTGTGAAGCCAGCGGGTGGGTTTGGACTGGCCATCAGTGGCGGCCCGGCCCGCCAAATCGACCGTGAACAGGATGAAGGCGAGGGTGTACACCGCCATCGCGGAATAGGTCGCGATGAGGGAAATCGATTCGAGGTTGTTCGTCATTTTCCTCTGATTTTAGCGGCAGCTGACGAGAGCGTTTTCCCCACGAGTCGATCAAGCGACGCGTCGAGGCGAGGATCGTCACCGCGCGACATCCCGCCCCATTCGAGTTCGCGCCTGCGGGCGGTGTCGCGGACGCGAATCCACACGCGGCGGCGGCGAGTCCCCAGCGAGGCCAGCAAACCCGCGACAACAAAGAAGGTGCTTACCGCGACGCCTAATTGGGTTGGGTCGTGACGGATTTCGACACCGATGAATCGGCGAAGTGACGTGAACTCGATGGAACCTAGACCGCCGGGCAGTTCGAACACATCGCCCGGGGTCAACACGACGTCGGTACCCGTGAGTCGCCCGGCGATCTGGGTGAGTGACTCGACGGGGAGTTGGAACACATTAGCGGTCACCCCCGAATCGAGCCCGAGGTCCCCCGTGTAAATGTTGAACGTCACCGTCGGGTTGGTGGGTTCGGGATTGTTCGACGACAGGGCACCCGAATCTAAGTCGACCGCGGAGGGGTAGAAGAAACCCTGCATCCCGAGTTGCTCGGACAATCCGTCGGGGACTTTCACCACGCCGACGCTCGTGAGGTTGGAGTCCTGACTGAGGAACACCACGGGCTGATCAAACACGACGGTTCCCTGCGGGTCGCGCACGGTGATGACGGGAGCGAATCCGTTCCCCAACAGGTACATCTGCGAATTACCGGCGACCAGAGGCTCGTTGACCTTCAGCACCACCTCGCGCATCGCATTGCCCTCGGTGACCGTGACATTCGCGGTGAAGTCGATTGGCATCCACGCGTCGTTGACGGCGTCTTTGGTGTATTCCGGCGTGAACGATTCCAACGTCACACCGTACGGCTCGAGTTGTTGCTCGTTGAACCACGAACCGGGGTGAAACGAATCGTAGGACGCGAGTTGATTCGTGAACGTTTGGCTTTCGATAATCACTCGTTGGCCGCTCCAGCCGTATCCACCGGTGACAGCTAGTGTCGCCAAAATTCCGACGAGGGCGACGTGGAAGACGAGGTTCCCCGTCTCGCGCAAATAGCCGAACTCGGCGCGAATCGAGGTGTCATTCCGGACAACACGATAGTGCGCCTTCCGCAGCACGGCCTCGGCGCGATCGAGCGCAGCGACGGTTCCACCGGTAGCCGGTTCGGTGCGGCGGAAAGGCAATCGAACCCAGGACGCGGGCTCGTCGGCCGGCTCGGCCCGGAGGATTCGCCAGTGATATAGGGTCCGCGGCACAATGCAGCCGATCAGCGAAACAAACAGCAACAAATAGATGGACGAAAACCAGACTGACGTGAAGGTGTCAAACAATTGAATCGAATCGTAGAACCTGAAAAGTTCGGGATTGGCGTCTTTGAAGACGATCACGCCGTTCGGGTCGGACGAGCGCTGCGGCACGAGCGACCCGGGGACCGACGCGAATGCCACCAAGACAAGCAAGATGATCGCGGTGCGCATCGACGTGAGTACGCGCCACACCCAGCGCACGAACTCGAGTGGCCCGAGCTTGGGCCCGCGAATCGGGGCATCGAGACGATTCTTGCGCGGGGCGTCCGGCGAATCAAAGTCGCTCGTCGAATCAGCGAGATCGACGGGTTGAAGAGACGCTGGGTCAGAGGGTCGACGTGAAGCCACTCAGGAACACCCCCGCCCACGACAGGAACTCACGCCAGACGCCGACGACCATGAGGACGCCGATTCCGACGAGAAGCGCACCGCCCGCGACGTTGATGGACTTGATGTGCCGGCGGACCCAGGCGAGAGCGGGAAGGATTCGACCCAGCAGCAGCGCAACAACCACGAACGGAAGCGCGAGCCCGAGCCAATAGGCGACGCCCAGAACCGCAGCGCGCGCCGGGTCGTGAGCGCTCAACGCGAGGGTTTGCACCGCGATGAGCGTTGGGCCAACGCAGGGAACCCACCCGATGGCGAACACTATTCCGAGAACCGGCGACCCCCACACCCCCGCGCGCGTCTTCCACCGTGGCAGGAAATCCCGTTGCAGTGCGGGGATTCCGCCGGCGAAGACGACGCCCAGAAGGATGAGAACGACACCCGACACCCGCAACACGATGTCGAGATACGGAATCAAGAGAAGGCCGAGAGTCCCGAACATCACCGACAACGAGATGAACACAGCGCCCATCCCCGCGACAAAGCCGAGAATCCCGAGAAGGACTCGGCGGCGATCAGCCGGTGTCGGCTCGGCGGTGATGGCAAAGCCCGAAACGTAGGCGATGTAACCGGGCACGAGCGGGATGATGCACGGCGAGAGAAACGCGAGCAACCCCGCGAGGAAGGCGATGGGCAGCGCGATGATTAGGTCGCCCGAGAACACGATTTCGCCGACGTTGTCGATCACGGAGTGACCTCGGCGACAACGCGGTCGAGCATGTCCTCGAACATCGATCGGTCATAGATGAAGCCCAGCACACGCGCCGCGACTCGACCATCTCGATCGACGATAAAGGTGGTGGGAATTCCGCTCGGCGGGAGGTTCCCCGCAAACGCGAGTCGCAGTTCACCCGTGTCCGCGTCGAGAGCACTGGGGTAAGGGATTTCGAACGTCTTTTCGAACGATTGTGCCCCCGACGCGTTGTCGTAGACGTTCACACCGAGAAATCGGACTCCCTTGTCGGCGTAAATCGTGGCCAGTTCGGCGAGATCCGGCGCTTCCGCTCGGCACGGCGGACACGCCGCGAACCAAAAGTTGACGACCAGGACCGAGCCGCGATAATCCTCGGCGCTCACGGTCGACCCATCCGTCATGTCGCTGGATTCGAACGACACCGACTCCCCTCGATTCGCAGGCGCGACTTCGGTCACGGTTCCGTCGGCGGATGTGAAGTTCGTGTTCGTTACGTCTTGTGCGAGTGGGTCGTTCGAGACACACCCGCCGATGACGAGAAGGGAGGCCGCGAGGGTCGCACCGAGAATGGCGCGCCTCACACCGCCCCCGAATCCACCGCGCGACCGACATCGGTCGCCTCGCGGTAGTCGTATTCGACGAAATCAGCGGGGTGAACCTGGAATGACGTCACAGACGACAGCGAACAGCGTCGGGTGCCGGGCCAGTGCGCCAACGGCTTGTCGGACATGGCCCGCTGCACCATCCAAATGGGCAATTGGTGAGACACGATCACGACGTCACCACCGTCCACCGAGTCGACCGCATCCCGCATCGCCTCCAGCATGCGCTGGGCGATGTCGCGATACGGCTCGCCCCACGACGGACGGAACGGGTTCGCCAGAAACTTCCAGAGACCGGGGCGCGCGAGAAGTTCGCGGCCTCCGTTCATACACAGTCCACGGAATTCGTTCCACGGCTCAATCACGCGTTCGTCAATTGTTGCGGTCAATCCGGTTGCGGATTCCCACGGCGCCATCGATTCGCGCGCGCGCTGAAGCGGGCTGACAATCAGGGCCGAAATGGTGTCGAGAGGCACCTGACGAACCGCCGATTCGGCAAGTGTCCGGCCGTTTTCGGTGAGCCCAAAGTTCGGCAGACGCTCGTAGAGAACGCCACCGGGGTTATTCACCTCACCGTGGCGCACGAGATGGACACGCTCGGCACTCACCCTCCCGATTGTATCCGCGCAAACTGTGGGCAACCCGCCCGCTACGCTGGAGATTATGGCTAAGCGTTCAACCGTGGCATCCCTTTCCGCTCTCCCCGACGGCGACGTTGTTGTCGCCGGTTGGGTCGACACCGTCCGTGACCAGAAAGCGGTGCAGTTCGTCATCCTGCGTGACGAGACCGGGGCTGTGCAGCTCGTCACAAAGGCGGTTCGTGAGCTCGACCCCGAGGTCGCCGATTCGGCCGAACGCCTCGCGCTGACGGAACTCATCGGAACGCTCAATGCGGGAACCTTCATTCGTGTCTCGGGTCAACTCGCGCACGACGAGCGGGTCAAGCTCGGTGGACTCGAGGTCAAGATTTCGACGCTCGAAGTCGTCGCCGAGGCGCAACCCGAACCACCCATCGCCGAGGACTCCAGCATCGACAAGCGCCTCGACTGGAGATTTCTCGACCTTCGTCGCCCAGAGGCGAACCTCATCTTCCGTGTCCAGACTGTCTTCGAACACGCGATGCGAACCTGGTGGGTAGACAACGGGTTCATCGAAATACACACCCCGAAGCTGATGGCGAGCGCGTCCGAGTCGCGCGCCGAACTGTTCGAGATGCAGTACTTCGAGACGACCGCCTACCTCGCGCAGAGCCCGCAGTTCTTCAAGCAAATGGCGCAGCCCGCCGGTTTCGGTGCGGTATTCGAGATCGCACCCGCGTTCCGCGCAGACCCGTCGTTTACCTCACGCCACGCGACCGAATTCACGTCGATTGACGCTGAGATGTCGTGGGTTGATTCGCACGAG
>CALPQP020000075.1 GCA_943325745.2 Gulosibacter massiliensis | reverse complement strand
TTGTTCTTCGTGACGTAATCACGCACCCCGAGAACTAGGGCTTCCCAGACTGCGTCGAGATCGGGTAGGTCGACTCCAATGAAAGGGACGACGTCATCGGTCGGTTCGGCGAGTGGAATTCCGTTGGATGACGCTCCTGTGCCATGGATGTCAATCAGTTCGAGCGTTGGCTGGAATCGCGTCGCCCGTAACAGGGTCGCGCCCGAAGCGTCCAGAACTGAGCTGTCACCGTCGAAGACAAGGTCGTCCTGTCCGCCCACTGCGTTGACATACACGACCGTCGCGCCAAACTCAGCCGCTCTCGTCGCCAACAGGGGAAACCGCGTCTCATCCTTGCCGGTATCGAACGGCGATGCGTTGATGATGATGACGGCGTCCAGATCCATGGCAGCAAGTTCGGCGACAGGCCCATCAGATCGCCACAGATCTTCGCAAATGAGAAATCCTGTCGTCACGCCGCCGAGATCGAGAACGAGGGTTCCGTTACCAGGCACGAACACCCGTTCTTCGTCGAAAACGGAGTAGTTCGGAAGGTGACGCTTGGCGTAGGTTGCGATCATCCTGCCGTCGTGGAGGACCGCGAGAGAGTTCTGAGCTCGAGCACCGCCGAATTCGGCCTGTGGCGCTTCAGAGAGGTAGCCCACGATGACAACGGCATCGCCAAAACCGTCGGAGGCGAGGCGAGTAGCGAGTGACTTGACGCCCGCTTCGGAGCGGTGGATGAAATCGATACTCGACGCAAGGTCGTCAACAGGGTAACCCGTGATCGACATCTCTGGCGTGACAATCACCCGTGCACCGCGGGCATACGAGTTCGATACCGCGGCGACAATCGCAAGAGAGTTACCCGTGACGTCACCCACGATGGGGTTCAGTTGGGCTAGCGCGAACCGAATCCTCGACATAACAAGTAGCCTAGTAGCGCAGGTAAAGCGTCGAAGGAGCCCCATGGAAAAGCAGCAGGAGTTTGTGCTCCGCACCATCGAGGAACGCGGTGTCAAGTTCGTTCGTCTGTGGTTTACCGACGTGTCGGGGACGCTCAAGAATGTTGCGCTTGCGCCGGCCGAAGTGGAAGGCGCGTTCGCCGAGGGACTCGGGGTTGACGGGTCATCGGTCGAAGGACTCACGCGGGTTTACGAGGCTGACGTCTTGTTACACCCGGACCCAACGACCTTCCAGGTCCTCCCGTGGCGCGGTCAGGTTGACCCCACGGCCCGCATGTTCTGCGACATCACCACCCCGGACGGACAAGCCGCGGCAACTGACCCACGTTACGTCCTGCGACGCGCGCTTGCCAAGGCGGCCGAAAAGGGTTTCACCTTTTACACGCACCCCGAGATCGAGTTTTATCTTTTCAAAGACAACAATCAGGCGAACCTGGTTCCGGTTGACGAGGCGGGTTATTTCGATAACGTACCGGGCGGAACGGCGCACGATTTCCGCCGCAATGCCGTTCGTCACCTTGAGGACCTCGGAATCTCGGTCGAATTTTCACACCACGAAGCGGGGCCGGGTCAGAACGAAATCGACCTTCGATATGCCGACGCGTTGACGACCGCCGACAATATCCAGACGTTCCGCACGGTTGTGAAAGAAGCCGCGATCGAACAGGGTGTTTACGCGACGTTCATGCCAAAGCCTCTCGCACACCACCCGGGAAGCGGAATGCACACCCACATGTCCCTGTTTGAGGGTGACTCGAACGCGTTCTACGATGCGAGCAAGCCCTACCAATTGTCAACGATCGGGCGCCAGTTCATCGCCGGAATTCTCACGCACGCTCACGAGATCACCGCGGTGACCAACCAGTTCGTCAACTCCTACAAGCGATTGTGGGGTGGCGGAGAAGCTCCGCCGTTCATCACGTGGGGTCACAACAACACGTCGGCCCTCGTTCGCGTCCCGATGTACAAACCGGGCAAAGAACAGTCGGTTCGAATCGAGTATCGCGGCCTGGACTCGGCGGCAAACCCCTACCTCGCTTACGCGCTGCTTCTCTCGGCTGGCATGAAGGGAATCGAGGAGGGTTACGAACTCGCCCCCGAAGCGGAGGGAGACATCGCAAGCCTCACGGCAACCGAACGTCGTGCCCTCGGCTACCGACCGCTGCCGGAAAATCTACATCGCGCGCTGCACTACATGGAGGAAAGTGAATTGGTCGCCGAGACCCTCGGTGAACAAGTTTTCAACTTCTTCATCCGAAACAAGCAAGCGGAGTGGAACGCCTACGGTCACCAAGTGACTCCGTGGGAGTTGGACACCAACTTCCGCCAGTTGTAGGCATGGCCGCAACGCCGAGCCTCACCGATCTAGCCCGAGTTGGGTTTGCGGATCTGTCCGAGGCGCGAGAACTCCTCGACAATTACGGTTTTGAATCCGAGTGGTTTGCCGTGTCTGCGAGTGCCGACAATGCGATTCGCTGGTTGGGCCGCTTGGCGGATTCCTCCCGCAAACTCCTCGATTCGGTCCTCGCCGTCGCCGAACATCGAGACGCTCTGATCCGAGTCCTGGGAGCCAGCAACGGTCTCGCCGAGTTCCTTGTGCGAAAGCCGACCGCTCTCGACCGCGTGTTTCCGCCTGAGTCGCTCCCGACGGAAGCGGATTATCGTGACGCGCTGTCGGGGGCGTCGTCCGTGGACGAGATCAGGTTCCGGTACCGCGAGCATTTGCTCACCATCGCGTCGTGGGACCTCACACAGCCGGATTCGATGGCGGTTGTCGATAACGTCGGCGTCGCGCTCGCCGACCTAGCGGGTGCGGTTTTGGACGCAGCACTTCACTTGGCGAAGGCCACCGTCGATGCGCCGGCCAGCATTCGGGACAACACCGTACTCACCATCGTTGGGATGGGGAAAGCCGGTGCACGGGAACTCAACTACATTTCGGACGTCGACGTGATCTTTGTGTGCGACGCACACGGGATTGACTCCAACGACGCCGTTGATGTGGCGACTAAATGGGCGCGTTCGGTCGTCGCGACGGTTAACGGCCCGAGCCTTGAGCCCGCCCTCTGGGAATTGGACACCAATTTGCGTCCGGAAGGCGCGAAAGGCGCGCTGGTGCGAACACTGGATTCGCACGTCGCGTATTACGAGCGCTGGGCGGAAAACTGGGAGTTTCAGGCACTACTCAAAGCCAGACCAATGGCCGGTGACACGACGCTCGGTGAAGCCTATCTTGCGGCGCTTTCCGGCGTCGTCTGGTCTAGCTCAATTCGCGAAGGATTCGTTGAGTCTGTCCAGAAAATGCGCGAACGGGTAACTGAGAACATCCCCGCCGACCTCCGAGATGTTCAGATCAAGTTGGGGCCGGGCGGTCTGCGCGACGTCGAGTTCACCGTGCAGTTGTTGCAATTGGTTCACGGTAAAGATGACGATACGGTTCGTGTCCGAGATACTCTGACGGCGATTACCCGCTTGTCGGAGGGCGGATACATTGGGCGTCCCGAGGCCTACTCGTTCTCGAACCACTATCGAGAATTGCGGGTCTTGGAACACCGCGTCCAGCTCCTGGCGCTCCGCCGAACTCATCTCATGCCGCGCGACCCCGAGGCACTTCGAATCGTTGCGCGCGCATCCGGACTTGCTGACAGTAGCGATTCTCTGTTGGCGCGCTGGAATGACACGAAAAGGGACGTTCGATCGCTGCACCAGCGACTGTTCTATCGCCCCTTGCTCGCGGCCGTTGCACATCTGGGAGACGACACAATCTCGTTGTCGAGCGCGCAGGCAGAAGCGCGCCTCCGCGCAAGCGGCTTTCGCGACCCGGCGGGAGCCCTGCGGCACATTGCCGCACTGACCGGCGGGATTTCACGGAGTGCGAGCATCCAACGGAACCTGTTGCCAGTGTTGTTGCATTGGATGTCGGAAGGCACCGACCCCGACGGCGGGCTGGCTGCGTTTCGGAATATCAGTGACTCGCTCGGAGACTCGCCGTGGTACCTGCGTATGCTGCGAGACTCGGTCGGCGCCGCGCAACGACTCAGTCGAGTGCTCTCGTTGTCGCACTACGTCGCCATTCTGATTGAGCGAGTACCCGACGCGGTCGCGTGGCTCGACGACGACGAGCACTTGCGGCCGCGATCGCTCGAAACCCTGCGGGACGAGTTCGGCGCGATTGACTCGCGACACGCCAGTGTGGATGATGCGGCGAAGGCCGTTCGCTTCGCACGAAGGCGAGAACTCTTGCGCGTTGCCTTGGCCGCGGTTCTCAACCTCGTGGACATCGAACAGATCGGCGTCGCCCTCTCGGACATCTCAACAGCAACAATCGACGCCGCGGCACGACTCGCTCGCCGAGGCATCGACGGTGTCGAATTTGCTGTCATCGGGATGGGGCGTTTTGGTGGTCAAGAACTAGGGTTCTCGTCGGACACCGACGTGGTGTGGGTGTTCCGTGACAGCGGAGCGGGCGAATCCGCACATCAGCGTGCCGAGAAAATCGTTCACTCAATCATTAGGCTCACCGAGGATTTGCGCTTCCCGCTCGATCTCGATGCGGGACTTCGACCGGAAGGCAAGAACGGGCCTCTCGTGCGGTCTCTGGATGCGTACCGCGCGTACTACGAACAGTGGAGTGACATTTGGGAAACGCAAGCGTTGATCAGGGCCACGCCAGTCGCCGGTGACCCCGACCTATTGGCCGCTTTCGAGGAACTGGCCGATTCCGTTCGTTACGCGACCGAAATTTCGGATGAGGAAATTCGTGAGATTCGCCGTATCAAGGCCCGCGTCGAGACGGAGCGACTCCCGTTCGGCGCGGATGCCTCGCGTCACACAAAATTGGGTCGCGGGTCACTCAGTGACGTCGAATGGCTCGTGCAACTGTTGCAGTTGCAGCACGGACCACGCAACGACGGTGTTCGCACCCCATCGACGCTGAAAGCGTTGGATGTCGAGATTGCGAGCGGATACGTGAGCGAGGTCGACGGCGCGGC
>CALPQP020000074.1 GCA_943325745.2 Gulosibacter massiliensis | reverse complement strand
CCGCTCGAGGTTCGGATTGCTTCCGAAATCTCGGCGATTGTTGCTTCCTTGTTCGCCATGGTGCTCCTTGTGTTTGAATACGGAACCGACGGCCACGGGAAATGAAAAAACTCCGGCGCACACGCACGGAGTTGAACAGCTTTCGCTGGGGAACTTCATTCGCCTGCGCGGGTCCTCACCGGGGTGAGACTTCGATTTCGAACTCGCGTTCGAAACAACCAGCGGTCTTCGGTTCCTTCAGGGTACAGGGCAGTCGACCGTCAACGCAAATCAGCCGAGAGCCAATCGGGGAACGGTGACAACGAACCGCGTGTTTCCCGGTTCGCTCTCGACAACAATCGTTCCCTTGTGGGCACGAACTAGTCCTTCCACAATTGCCAATCCAAGTCCAGTAGAGCCAGTGGCGCGGGCGCGCGACGTGTCCGCTCGGGCGAATCGTTCGAACAAGTTTGCGCGTATTTCATCGGGGATTCCGGGTCCGTTATCGGCGACAGTGATGACAACAGAATCGTCGGTCGTCGCAACGTTGGTGGTGACGATAGTTTTTGCCGGGGTGTGGGTCCGAGCGTTCGCCAAGAGGTTGACAAGGATTTGATAGAAACGGTCGCGGTCGGCGGCAATCTTCGTTCCGCGAGCGGCCGTGACTTTCCACGTGTGCGCGGGACCGGCAACCATGGCATCGTTGACGGCATCCTTGACGAGTTTCGACACGTCGAGCGGTGCGAGGTCGAGTTCACGCCCTTCGTCGAGTCGCGCGAGCAACAACAGGTCGTCGACGAGCACAGACATGCGCACGGATTCCGATTCGATTCGACCCAAGGCGTGGCGCAGGTCATCGGACATCTCCATCTCCTGTCGCCTGGTCAATTCCGAGTAACCGCGAATTGCCGTGAGCGGAGTACGGAGCTCGTGGCTCGCGTCCGCGACAAACTGTCGGACCTTCGCCTCGCTGTCGCGACGGGCCGAGAGGGCCTCGTCAACGTTGTCAAGCATATGGTTGAACGCGTTGCCCAATTGGCCCACCTCGGTGTCGGGTTCGTCAATGGTCACGCGTTCCGTGAGATCAGCGTCTCCGACCGCCAATTGCATCCCCGAAATGCGTCGTGCCGTCTCTCGCATTTTCTCTAGTGGCCTCAGAGCGATGTCGACGCTCTGCCGACCGACGATGACGACGAGAGCAACGATTCCCGCGATGAGGAAGGCCAAAAACGTTCCAATTCGGCCGACGACACGATCGATGGCAGCGGTCGGGAGTCCCATGAGAACCGTGCTGCCCTTGACACTACCGACGACCGCCATTCGGTAATCACCCGCGCGCACGATCCTCACGTCCCTGATGTTGGCGTTCCAGCCCGTCACCGGGATGCTCGCGAGCTGTTGTTCGGAAAAAGACTCGCGGTCGGCGCGTGCATTAAGATACACCGCCGAGACCCTCCCGCTGGCGTCAATTGCGGCGAGGACAGTCCCCACGGATATTCCCCGCCCATCGAGGTGAAGCCCCCCGTCACGAGACGTGCCCGGCGGGGCCTGAATTCGTTGTGCGGCCGAAATGAGTTCCTCGTCGAGTTGACCGATCATGTACGAACGAACGCCGACCATCGTGGCACCACCAATCGCGAGACCTGCGAGTGCCGTCAATATCGCGCTAGAGAAGATGAGCCGCTTGCGTAATGGCCAGCCAGTGAACATCGATTACTCCGCCGGGCGCAATACGTATCCGACGCCGCGAACGGTGTGAATCATCGCCGGTCCGAGAGTGTCGATTTTCTTTCGAAGATACGAGATGTAAATTTCGACAATCGACGAACGCCCGCCGAAGTCGTATGACCAAACTCGATCCAGGATTTGGGCTTTGGACAGGACTCGCTTGGGATTTCGCATGAGGTATCGCAGCAGTTCGAACTCGGTGGCCGTGAGTTCGACGCGCGCGTCCCCCCGGAAAACCTCGTAGGTTTCCTCGTTCAGAACGAGGTCGCCGACGACGATTTCGGGGTCTTCTCGGACTTCACTTGCCAGGATGGAACGCCGGACGATTCCGCGAATACGCGCGACCAATTCCTCGACAGAAAAGGGCTTAGTGACGTAGTCGTCTCCGCCCGCGGTCAGACCGACCACACGATCAGCAACGGCATCCTTGGCCGTGAGGAACAGCACGGGAACGTCGAAATTGTCCGCGCGAATTCGGCGCATGACCTCGAGCCCATCGAAATCGGGAAGCATGATGTCGAGCACGATGATGTCGGGGTTGAAATCCTTGGCCTCGGCGACGGCCGCGCGCCCACTCGCCGCGGTGCGCACCTCGAATTTTTCGTAGCGAAGCGCCATCGAGACGAGCTCTGAAATGGCGGGTTCGTCATCGACAACGAGAGCCCGAACGGGCTTGCCGTCCGGCTTGACGAGCGCAGTGTTTTCTGTGGTCACTGTTCCAGTTTGCCTAGTTTCCTATGAATTTGCCTAGCGATATCTGTATTTGGAGTGTGAAATGCACAAACGCCCCGGCCGAAGCCGAGGCGTTTGTGAGCGATACGAACCTAGAGTGCGCTGACGTCGAGTGGGATACCCGGACCGAACGTCGTCGAAATCGTCGCCTTCTGAATGTAACGACCCTTCGCCGATGACGGCTTGACACGCTGAACTTCCTCAAGCGCTGCGCGGAAGTTGTCTCCGAGCTGGTCGGCCGAGAACGATGCTTTGCCAACAATGAAGTGCACGTTCGAGTGCTTGTCCACGCGGAACTCGATTTTTCCACCCTTGATCTCGGTAACGGCCTTCGCCGGGTCAGGTGTGACGGTGCCGGTCTTGGGGTTCGGCATGAGGTTTCGGGGTCCGAGGACCTTTCCGAGACGACCGACCTGGCCCATGAGTTCGGGGGTTGAGACGGCTGCGTCGAACGACGTGTAGCCGCCAGCAACCTTGTCGATGAGCTCGACTCCGCCGACCTCGTCGGCTCCGGCGGCGAGAGCTGCCTCGGCTGCGGGGCCCGTCGCAAACACGATCACGCGCGCGGTCTTACCCGTGCCGTGAGGAAGCATGACGGTTCCACGAACCATCTGGTCGGACTTGCGAGGGTCGACGGCAAGCTTCAGCGCGACCTCGACGGTCGAGTTGAACTTTGCCGAGCCGGTCTGCTTGGCGATGTCAACCGCTTCAACCGGCGAATAGAACTTGCCTTCTTCGAGAAGGGCGACGGCGGCGTTATACGCCTTGGACTTCTTAGCCATAATGTGTTTTCTCCTTCAGAGAATCGCGGTGTCGTGAGCCTGGCGGCTCTCCCGCTAGTGGAAAGTGGTTATTCGACCGTGATGCCCATAGAGCGGGCGGTGCCGGCGATGATCTTCTCGGCGGCCTCAACGTCATTGGCGTTGAGGTCAACCTGCTTCTGCTCGGCAATCGAGCGCAACTGGTCCTTGGTCAACTTCGCGACCTTGACCGTGTGCGGCGTCGAGGAACCCTTGGCGACTCCGGCAGCCTTCTTGATGAGCTCGGCTGCGGGCGGGGTCTTGAGGATGAACGTGAACGAACGGTCCTCGTACACCGTGATCTCAACGGGAATAACGTTTCCACGCTTGTCCTGCGTCGCGTTGTTGTACGCGGTGCAGAACTCCATGATGTTGACACCGTGCTGACCGAGCGCCGGACCGATGGGCGGAGCGGGGTTCGCCGCGCCGGCCTGGATCTGGAGCTTGATGAGGCCGGTGACCTTTTTCTTTGCTGCCATTTTCTTTCCTTACTGTCGTGCGTGACGGGTGTCGCGCGCTCCCACGTCGGCGCCTTGTGCGTCGGGTGGTAATTCTGGTTACTGCTTTTCCACCTGGTTGAAGGTGAACTCGACGGCCGTGTCACGGCCGAAGACGTTGATAAAGATTGAGAGCTTGCCGGAATCGAGATGAATCTCGTGGATTGTTCCCTGAAGCCCAGCGAACGCACCTTCCTTGATGCCAACAGTTTCGCCGACCTCGAAGTCGGTCGTCACCGTGATGTCGCGCTTACCGGACGCCTTGAGCCCGCCGGCCGAACGCGCACCTTCAATCGGTGCTTCCGTCTTGAGCATGTCGAACGCATCCTGGTGAGACAGCGGGATCGGGTTGTGGGCGTTGCCAACGAATCCCGTCACACCGGGGGTGTGACGCACCGTCGACCACGAGTCTTCGTTGAGGACCATACGAACCAGAACATAGGAGGGAACGCGAACGCGCGTGACGAGCTTGCGCTGACCGTTCTTGATGTCGACGATGTCCTCGAGCGGCACGGCTACCTCAAAGATGTCGTCCTGCATGTTCATCGCGAGCACGCGGTTCTCGATGTTGGTCTTGACCTTCTTCTCGTAACCCGCATACGAGTGAACGACGTACCAATTGCCGGGTTTGCGTCGAAGTTCCTTTTTGAAGTCCGCGTAGGGGTCTTCTTCTGGCTCGGCCGGCGCCTCCGCAACACCGTCGTGTTCTGCGGTGTTGGCGGCTTCGTCGGCTTCGTCGTGTGTCGCTTCATCCGCGGCGACGGCTTCGGTAGCCGAATCGATGTCGAGAGCGTCGTCAACAATTGCATCCGCCTCGGGGTCGATTGCAGCAGCCGCGAGGTCAATGTCGTCAAAATGGTTTTCGGTCACGTCGATTAATCCTTTATTCCTAGTTGGACCACGGGAGAGTGCCGTTACCGAATACGAAACCCGTGAGGGTTCCGATCACGAGGTCAAGGCCCGAGATGAGAGCCATCATGATGATGACGAATACGAGAACAACCGAGGTGTAGGTGACGAGTTCCTTGCGGGTCGGTGTGACGACCTTGCGGAGTTCGATGACAACTTCGCGCATGAACTGCGCAATACGGCCGAAAATACTCTTATTCCGCTCGCCACGTTCGGCGCCGGAGGCGGCAGTGATTTCGTCAGTCACGGTGTTGCCTTTCGATTTGATGTGGATGTCGGTGGTTCGACATT
>CALPQP020000073.1 GCA_943325745.2 Gulosibacter massiliensis | reverse complement strand
GTCGCACAGGTGACCGCGATTTATCTGCTCGGAATTGCCATTGCACAGGCGAACGGTAAGGGTGACCCCAAGGTTCTCGCAGCCGTCGTTCGAGACCTGGAAGCCCCACCGGCGATGCTCGAAACGGTGCTACTCCATGGCGAGCGAATCAAGACTCTCGCGCAATGGATGGTGGATACGCAGGCCATTTTGTTGCTGGGGCGTCATGGTGGGTATCCGATTGCTCTGGAGGGCGCCCTCAAATTGAAAGAACTCGCCTACATTCACGCAGAAGGATTTGCTGCGGGTGAACTGAAGCACGGTCCCATCGCATTGATTGAGCCTGGCCAGGTTGTGTTCGTCATCGTTCCGAGCCCCCGTGATCCACATTCTCTTCACGCAAAGGTTGTATCGAACATCCAAGAGATTCGAGCGCGCGGCGCCCGCGTCATCGCTATCGCCGAACAGGGCGACGCGGCTGTTCTCCCCTATGCCGACGAGGTCATTCCGATTCCGTTGGCATCCAGTTTTATTGAGCCGATCCTGGCGGTCGTACCGTTGCATATTTTCGCGATGGAGCTTGCCGCGGCGAAGGGGCTCGACGTCGACCAACCGCGCAACCTCGCCAAATCCGTCACGGTGGAATAGCCATGGCGATCGTCGGGCACGGAATCGACGTTGTCGATATTGCGCGATTTGACGCCTCACTCACCCGGACACCGAAACTTCGCGACCGTTTGTTCGCGCCGTCTGAGCGCGACCTTCCCGTTGAATCGTTGGCTGCACGTTTTGCGGCGAAAGAGGCCCTGATTAAAGCCCTGGGGGGAAGAAACGACCTGTCCTGGGTCGATGTTGAAATCCCGCAACGCGAGGGCAGGCCCGAATTTCGATTGAGCGGTGCCATCGCTGCCCGAATTGAGCGATTGGGACTGGTGTTGCACCTATCTCTCAGCCATGGCGCCGGAATCGCAGTGGCCAGCGTGATCGCCGAGGAACTATGAGCACGCCACTTCGCCGTGTCCTGGTTTCATCCTCCGCGATCCAGCGGAACGTGGAGCGTCTGCGCGAGCTCGCGCCCGCGATCGACACCATGGTTGTCGTCAAGGCGAACGGGTACGGGCATGGGTCTGAACTCGCCGCTCGAGCCGCGCTAGCGGGCGGCGCAAGTTGGATTGGTGTTGCGGATATCGGCGAGGCGTTGGAACTGCGGGACGCTGGCATCACAGCACCCGTTCTCGCGTGGCTACACGCGGCGGATGAGGATTTCATCGAGGCGATAGCGCGCGACGTGACGCTTGGCATCTCAACCATCGCGCAACTCCGCGCCGTGGCGCTGGCCGGCGGGGGAACGGTTCACCTCAAGATCGACACGGGCCTTGGGCGAAACGGGGTCGGTCGCGAACAACTCGCTGAATTCCTCGACACGGCTGCCGCGCTCCACTCGAGCGGCGACCTCGTTGTCGATGGACTCATGTCGCACGTGTCGGGAACATCACGGGCGGCCGACCTTGCGCAGGCCGAAATCTTCGTGCGCACGCGAGACCTACTCGCGGCCAAGGGTGTTTCACCAACCCATCTGCACATCGCGGCGTCCGCTGCGGCTATCGACCATCCGTCGCTTCGGTTCACGATGGTGCGATTCGGTATTGCGGCGTATGGCCTCGCGCCCACCACGTCCCACCTTGAGTTGGGGCTCACGCCCGCGATGCGATTCGAATCATCAATTGTCAATGTCAAGCGCCTCGCCGCCGGTGACGGAGTGTCCTATAACTTTCTGTGGACCGCTCCGACGGAAACAACCGTCGCACTGGTTGCCGCGGGTTACGCCGATGGAATCCCGCGTGCGGCGACCGGCCGTGCCGAGGTTGAAATTGCTGGCGTCCGTTTCCCCGTTGTTGGCCGAATCGCGATGGACCAAATTGTGGTCGATGTCGGCGACGCCCTCGTTACGGCGGGTGACACTGTCGGTATCTGGGGTGATCCGACCGGCGGCACACCGAGCGTGTCCGATTGGGCCGATTGGGCCGACACCATTAGCTACGACATCGTGACGGGAATCGGGAACCGCGTCACTCGAATCGACCTCTCGTGATGTCGATTCCGACCGCCGACGACATGGCCGAATTCGGTGCGCGAGTAGCACGGCTACTGCGCGCCGGTGACGTCGTCTGCCTGACGGGCGAATTGGGAGCCGGTAAAACGACGTTCACGCGCGGGTTGGGGCGCGAACTTCAGGTCCGTGGAACGGTTACCAGCCCGACCTTCGTCGTCGCCCGCACCCACCCGCGAGTCGATGGCGTGCCGTTCGTACACATCGACGCCTACCGCCTGCAGAGCGCGGCCGAGCTCGAAGACCTCGACATTGACTGGGATAACGTCATTTCTGTCGTCGAATGGGGACACGGAATGTTGGACACCATCGTCGATGAGTGGCTTGAGATTGTCATCGACCGGTCGCGCAGCGCTGCCGACGAAACACGAACCGTGAGCCTGCACGCCGTCGGTCCGCGCGGAAACGAATTGGCGGATGCGCTTGGACGAAACGAGCACGCGTGATTCTGGCTATCGACACATCGGCTGGCACGAGCGTGGCCCTGGTCGGCGACGGAATCGTTGCCGAGGCGGCCACGGCTGATACGCGCAGCCACGCTGAGCACATAGGTGTCTTCATCGACAGGGTCCTGACCGATTCTGGGGTGACCCCGTCAGACGTGACCGCCGTTGTGACGGGTATCGGACCCGGGCCGTTCACCGGTCTGCGAGTGGGAATTGCGGCGGGAATCACGTTCGCGATCGGGCGCGGAATACCTATCTATGGTCTGACAAGTCACGACGCGGCAGCCGTGGGCCGAGAAACGTGCACGATTGTGACGGATGTTCGACGACGCGAATTGGCGTGGACGACCTACCGCGATGGTGTCGCCGTCGCCGGTCCAGGTCTCACGACGGAGGCAACATTGGCGACCGACGTTGACCTCGGCACATTTCCCGAATTTCGCGCCGAGACCGTCTCGGCGGTACTTCTCGCGACGGCGGCTCAGAATCGACTAGCCCGTGGCGACGACCTGTCTAGCCTTCGCCCCCTGTACCTTCGTGCCCCAGACGCAACGCCCAACGCTGGACCGAAGCGGGTCAGCGGATGACTCTGCGACTCGCGACTGAGAACGACCTCACGACAATCTACGGACTCGAGCAGGTTCTTTTTCCCGACGACGCGTGGCCACTGGAGAAAATCGCCGACGACCTGCACAGTCCTTATGCGCACTTCCTCGTCGCAACCGACGAGGGGCAAGTCGTTGGGTATGCGATTGCCCACCATCTGACGGGAAACGATGTCGCAGACATCCACAACATCGCCGTCGTCGAATCGCACCGAGGGCGCGGTATTGGTGCGGCACTGTTGGATGCCGTCCTCGAGTGGGCCGTCGATCAGGGTGCATCGGCAATCATGCTTGAGGTTCGTGCGGACAATGTCGTTGCGCAGTCGCTGTATGCCTCGCGAGGCTTCGAGGTCATCGCGACGCGAGCCCAGTATTACCAGCCCGCCGGTATCGATGCACTGGTGATGCGCAAAGAGGTGCCCGCGTGAACGGACCACTTGTCCTCGGAATCGAATCCAGTTGCGACGAAACCGGTGTCGGAATCGTTCGCGGCACGACGCTTCTCGCGAATGTCATTGCCTCGAGTATGGACGAACACGCCGTATTTGGCGGGGTGGTCCCTGAAATCGCGGCCAGGGCTCATCTCGAGGCGATGCGTGGAACAATCGAGGCCGCGGTCGCCGAAGCCAACATTCGACTCGACGACCTCGACGCAATCGCCGTCGCGGCGGGGCCCGGGTTGGCGGGTGCCCTCATGGTCGGCGTCGGAGCCGCGAAGGCGCTCGCCGTGTCTCTCGGTAAACCGATCTTTGGCGTCAACCACCTCGTCGGGCACGTCGGTGCAGAC
This sequence comes from Gulosibacter massiliensis, assembly GCA_943325745.2. Taxonomy (GTDB): domain Bacteria; phylum Actinomycetota; class Actinomycetes; order Actinomycetales; family Microbacteriaceae; genus MWH-TA3. The sequence continues at coordinate 1,050 of CALPQP020000073.1, read as the reverse complement.
GTGTTACGCGAGGATGGTGGCGAAATCGAGCTCCCCACCGTCGCGCTCTTGGTGAGCGGCGGGCATACGTCACTGTTGCTCGTTCGAGACCTCGTGTCGGACGTCGTCCTATTGGGTGAAACCATCGACGACGCGGCGGGTGAGGCGTTCGACAAGATCGCACGGCTTCTGAAACTGCCATACCCGGGAGGCCCCCACATCGATCGAGTTGCAACCGACGGTGATCCCACCGCGATTCTCTTCCCGCGCGGACTGACGTTACCCAAAGACCTCATCGCCCACCGCTACGATTTTTCGTTCTCGGGGCTCAAGACCGCTGTCGCTCGGTATGTCGAGACGACCGAAAACCCGTCCATTCCGGATGTCGCCGCGAGTTTCCGCGAATCCGTCGCCGACGTGTTGACCAAAAAGGCCGTCGCTGCGTGTCTCGAACACAACGTCAGTCGATTGTTATTGGGAGGCGGAGTTGCGGCGAACGAACGAATTCGCGCGCTCGCAGCTGAACGATGTGCAGAGAACGGCATTGAATTGCGCGTTCCGCCCCTGAACCTCTGTACCGACAACGGTGCGATGATTGCAGCCCTTGGTGCGCACCTCGTTGCGCGTGGCGTCGCACCGTCGGACCTGGACTTTCCCGTGGATTCGACACTGCCCGTCGAAACCGTTCGTGTCTAGCGAACTCGTTCGGCCACGATAGCGACGCGACCGTCACCCGCCCGGGTCACGATCAGGGTCGCCGACCTCGACCCCTTCAACTTCAGTTTGGTTCGGAACGTCGCGGGATCGATGTCAACGCCACGTTTCTTGATCTCGAGCGTGCCAATTCCGGCGTCACGGCAATACTGCGTAATCGCGCGAATATCGAGCGGCAGGGTATCGATGACCCGAAACGCTTGGGCAAAAGGAGTCTGAACGAGTGTGTCGCTCGACAAATAGGCAATCGACGAGGCGATGGTGTGTGCGCCGAGTTGTCGCGCGAGCGTCCCCAACAGTTGAGCACGGATGACGGCACCGCTCGGGTCATACACAAACGCACCGATTTCACCGACC
>CALPQP020000072.1 GCA_943325745.2 Gulosibacter massiliensis | reverse complement strand
TTGATGGCCAACAGGTCTTCTTGAACGCACGGGCGATTAAGACCGGCGAAGAAATCGGGTTGCTCACCCAGGCCGCATCCATGGTCGACGCTGCCTATGAAAAGCTCTACGAGTTCCTGCGCCCCGGCGTCCGAGAGAACGAAGCGGTTGGCCTTGTGTCCAAGGTGCTTTACGACCTCGGCTCCGAGTACGTAGAAGGCGTCAACGCGATTTCTGGTGAGCGGTGCTCGCCTCACCCTCACGTCTATTCCGACCGCATCATTCGCCCCGGAGACCCTGCGTTCTTCGACATCTTGCACAGCTACCAGGGCTACCGCACGTGCTACTACCGCACTTTTGCGGTTGGTTCGGCAAGTAGCGCGCAGCACGACGCATACAAGCGTGCCCGCGAATACATGGACCGCGCCATTGCGTTGGTTCGCCCCGGTGCAACCACAGCAGACATCGTCGCGGTGTGGCCAAAGGCGGAAGAATTTGGCTTTGCGAATGAAGAAGCAGCCTTTGCGTTGCAGTACGGCCACGGCGTTGGCCTGTCGATTTGGGAAAAGCCAATCTTCTCGCGCTTGGTGTCCTTCGATCACCCAGAGGTTCTCTACGAAGGCATGGTTTTCGCTCTCGAAACATACTGGCCGTCATCTGACGGCTGGGGTGCCGCTCGAATCGAGGAGGAAGTCGTAGTTACGGCAACTGGATGCCAAGTAATCACTAAGTTCCCCGCCGAAGACCTTCTGGTTGCTGGTCAGCGTTACTACTCCGTTGGTGGGCCACTTCCCCTCGAACGTGATTCTCAATCACACCTCAACACAGTTGCTGGTCGCGGCGAAAAAGCGTAGCGCCACTAATGGAAAAAATGAAAGCCGCCGTTTACCACGCAGCGGGTGATGTACGCATCGAAGAACGTGATGTTCCAACACCCGTTGCAGGCGAGGCGCTGATAAAGGTGTTGCGTTCGGGAATGTGCGGTACCGATGCTTCCGAGTACAAGTCCGGCCCGAAGATTTTCGCGACTCAAACCAAGCATCCCGTGAGCGGTCATCACGGTCCGATGATTCTGGGCCATGAGTTCATTGGCGAAATTGTTGGCGACATCGATTCCGCCTCTGGCTTCACGACGGGTGATCTGGTTGCATCTGGTGCAGGAATTTCCTGCGGCACGTGTCAGCGCTGCCTCGAAATGCGAACGAACTTGTGCGAAAAGTATGTGACTCTGGGGCTGAACCGCGATGGCGGGATGGCGGAGTATGTCGCGGTACCGACCAGCACCTTGGTGAAAATTCCTGCCGGGCTAAGTTTGGATGCCGCCGGAATTGCGCAACCACTCGCCGTAGGATTACATGCCGCGCGACGTGCCGGCGTGCGTGATGGCGACAAGGTGCTCCTCATTGGTGCCGGCGCGATTGGAACTTTTGTTTTGGCTGGCTTGAAGAATCTCTTCAACGCAGAGGTAACCGTGCTTGATTTTGCGGGGAACCGACTAGAACGCGCGGCCCGACTGGGTGCAGATCACACGGTCGATGTCGGCGACAACGCAGAGGGCGACATCAGGAAGATAATCGGTGACTCCGGTATCGATGTGATCATCGAGGCGAGCGGTGCGCCCGGTCAGCTTCAATTTGCCATTGGTCTGGTCAAGCGAGGTGGAAACGTTTTACAGGTCGGATTGCCATCGACAAAACAAGAGATTGACGTTCACAAAATTGTCATGAGCGAAATCAACGTCACGACCACCCTTGCGCACGTCTGCGACCACGACCTTGGCCCGGCACTAGAAATTTTGGGAAACACCTCCCTGGCCGCCGAGTTGATCGAGGGCGTGTACCCACTCTCTGACCTCGTCAACCAACTTGAAGCACTGGGCGCCGGAAAAATCCAGGGCAAAGTCCTTTTCGATCCATCCCTGTGAATACAGAAACAATAAGGAGCAAAGAATGAAGGCTGCAATCTTTTACGGAGCAAAAGACATCCGTGTTGAAAATGTGGCGGAGCCTCAATCGGTAGGCGTCGGTGAGGTACGACTCAAGCCATTGTGGTGCGGAATCTGTGGGACGGACGTTCACGAGTACGCGATGGGTCCGATTGTCATTCCTTCACATCCACACAAGCTAAATGGCTCCATCCTGCCTCAGATCCTCGGTCACGAGTTTTCTGCCGAGGTCCTCGAAGTTGGCAAGGGAGTGACGAACGTGAAGGTCGGCGACCGCGTATCGGCGATGCCTCTTTTGTCCTGCGGTGCGTGCTACTTCTGTTCGCGTGGCGATAACCACCTCTGTACATCCATGGCCTGTATCGGACTCAGCTGCGAGTGGGGCGGTATTGCCGAACAGGCAGTTGTTCCCGCGGCAAACGTGTTCACACTTCATGACAACGTCTCTGACGTCGCCGGCGCACTCGTCGAACCAACCGCAGTGGCTGCTTACGGTGTCGACCGCGGAAATGTTCGCCCCGGAGACACCATTCTCATCACGGGTGCAGGTCCGATTGGCGCGCTCGCCGCGCTCTACGCCGAAAACCTTGGCGCACGCGTGTACGTGTCAGAGCTCAACCCCAACCGTCAAAAGATGATGAACGACCTTGGGGTTGCGACATTGCTTGACCCAACCAAGGACGACGTGATTGCCGCGATGAAAGATGCCACGGGCGGAATTGGCGTTGATGCGGTCATCGAATGTTCGGGCAACGAACGGGCACTGCAGACGGCAATCAAAGCCGTCCGCTCGGGTGGGTACGTTGTTCAGACTGGTTTGCACACGAAGCCAGCGTCAATCGAGCCCATGGAACTTGCCGAGCGCGAAATCACCTACACGGGAACCTGGTGCTACCCGGTGACCGACTGGCCTCGAATCATCGACCTGATCGGTCGTCGGGGATTGGCGGTCGAGAAAGTCGTCAGCTCGACAATCAACATGGACGACATCGTCACCAAGGGTTTCGAAGAACTTGTGTCTCCAACCGGAACCGAAACCAAAGTACTAGTGAGAGGACACTAATTATGAAGGCTCTGCAGTTTGTTTCAGAAGGTAAGGCTGAAGTCAATGAGCTCTCTGTCCCCGACATCGCGGACGATGAGGTTCTGATCGCCTCTCGAGCCGTCGGTGTTTGCCATTCAGACATTGAGCTACTTGAAGGCCGATACATCATTCCGTTTAGCTACCCGATTATTCCGGGGCACGAATGGTCTGGGGAGGTAATGAAGGTCGGTGCAAAGGTGACGAATTTCGCGAAGGGTGACCACGTCGTTGGCGACTGTGTCATTGGCGACGATCACTTTGGCTTCTCCATCAGTGGCGCCGCAGCCGAGTTCTTCATCACGAAGGCATCGTGGCTCCACAAGATTCCCACCAACATTTCGTGGAACAATGGCGCACTTGTAGAACCATTCAGCGTTGCGTACTACGCGTTGATGCGCGTCGGCAACGTCAACGCGAGCGATACCTTGGTGGTGCTTGGTGCCGGTCCGATTGGTCTTGCGGTGACCGCAGCGTCCAAAGCATTGGGCGCACGAACGATTGTTGTCGAGCCGGTTGATTTTCGTCAGAAGGCAGCGCGCGAACTCGGCGCCGACATCGTGTGTACTCCGGACGAGATCAAAGCAGTACTAGACAAAGACACGGGCGGGCGCGGTGCCAACGTCGTTGTTGAGGCAACTGGCCGCCCAGACGTCATGGCAACAGCACTCGAGCTTGCGGGCTTCAAAGGCCGCATCGCCTACATCGGTATCGATGTTGGCAAGTCGGCCCCGGCTCAACTTGGCTTGATTCAATCCAAGGAACTAACCATCACCGGATCAATCGGTTCACCCGGTGTCTGGGAAGAAACAATTCGTTTCATGTCGACGAAGAACATTGATCTTTCCCCTTTGGTCACCGCTCGGTTTGCGATAGACGATGCGCTCGGTGCGGTTGACGCAGCTCAGCACCCGATGAACAACATCAAGGCTCACATCGAACTGAACGCAAGCATCTAGAAGACATAGATGGTGGGGCCGTCCTTTCGGGCGGCCCCACTTTTTTTCACTCGGAAGAGAGGTACTTATTTCTATCGGGGAAGAATGTTCGCCTTGCGGTAGGCCTCAACGTTGGAGAAGAAGCTCTTGGGGCTCGATCGGAAGTTCAGGAAGCCCGCTTCGCGTGACTTAGTCATATCCGTGAAGCACTCAATCTGGCGACCGAGGTCGCTGTCGCTGTGCCACCACGACGCAAGTTTGGTCACATCGGAAACCGCAAGTTTGTGCTTCTGCGCAATTTCTTCCCAAACCGACGCAGCGTCTTTCATCTGCTCTTCGAGCGGCTGGAAGTGGGATTCCTTGGGGCCCTCGTAGGGCAGACCGAAGTGTTCTGCAATCTGTGGCCACATCCAACGCCACCGGAAGGTATCGCCGTTGGCAATGTTGAACGCTTCGTTTTCACCGGCCTTGTTCGTCGCTGCCCAAACAAGCTGTTCGCCGAGCAGGTCGGCATCGGTCACGTCGACCACGCCGTTCCACGACTGTGTTGAACCGGGATAGATCAGGGGCTTGCCCAGTGCTTTTTGAATTTCCGCGTAAACAGAAAGAGTCAGCACCATATTCATCGCATTGTCGATTGCATAGCCAAAAATGGTGTGGGAACGGTGAACGCTCCACGTGAATCCCTGGTCTTTGGCTGCAGAAAACAATTCGTCTTCCTGCGTGTAATAAAAGTTCGGAACATCGAGTCGAGGCTCGTCCTCGTGGAATGGCGTCTCGGCCATGACCGCGTTCGCATAGTTATCGAATGGTCCAAGGTAGTGCTTCAAACCCGTCTGCAGCGCGACGTGTCGCACTCCGCCATCGGGTTTCAATCCAGCAAGCAGGTTGCGAATGGTGGCACCGTTGACTTCAATGTTCTCGGCTTCCGAATCCTTCTTGATCCAGGCGGTCATGAAAACAATTTCCGGCTTGAGACCCGAAAGTGCAGTTTTCACCTCATCAGCATTGAGAAGGTCAGCCTTGATGTGATGAACGCCAGCCGGAAGTCCTTCCGTCCG
>CALPQP020000071.1 GCA_943325745.2 Gulosibacter massiliensis | reverse complement strand
CGTTCTCAAGATTGTCGAACTCGAACCCGGACAATCTGTTCAGCGCGAGCACATGCTCGTCAAGGTGCGCATCGACCAGAACACGCGAAGCCAAATTTTGGAGGCCGTCAACCTGTTTCGCGCTCGCGTGGTGGACGTCGCACCCGATTCGCTCGTAATTGAGGTGACAGGCGATACCCAGAAGATTGACGCACTGTTGAAGGTACTCGATCCATTCGGCATAAAAGAAATTGCCCAGAGCGGATTGCTCGCGATGGGACGCGGCTCGAAGTCTATTTCTGAACGGATTTTCAAGAACCAATAAATCCCGGCGCGAACGCGTCGTGGAACCCCCACTACAAGGAGAAACACCATGACCGATGTCGTCTACGAAAAAGACGCTGACCTTTCGATCATCGCTGGCAAGAAGGTCGCCGTTATCGGCTACGGCTCGCAGGGGCACGCACACGCGCAGAACCTTCGTGATTCGGGCATCGAGGTCGTTGTTGGGCTGAAGACTGATTCGAAGTCGGTCGAGAAGGCCGAAGCGGCGGGATTCACCGTTCTGTCGACAGCCGAGGCGGCGAAATGGGCCGACGTCATCGTCATCCTTGCTCCCGACCAGTACCAGCGTCACCTCTATAAAGCCGACGTCCTGCCGAACCTCACCGCGGGAAAGACGCTTCTCTTCAGCCACGGATTCAACATCCGATTCGGTTACATCGAACCCCCCGCCGGCGTCGACGTCATCCTCGTTGCACCCAAGGGTCCGGGTCACACTGTCCGTCGTGAGTTCGTCGCCGGCCGTGGTGTTCCCGTGATTGTCGCGGTCGAGGTGGACGCATCGGGTCACGCGTGGGACACCGCGTGGTCCTACGCCGCAGCTATCGGTGGCCTTCGCGCTGGTGGAATCAAGACCACCTTCACCGAAGAGACCGAAACGGACCTCTTCGGCGAGCAGGCGGTTCTGTGCGGCGGAACGTCGCAACTTGTCCAGTACGGTTTCGAGGTTCTCACCGAGGCTGGTTACCAGCCCGAGATTGCGTACTTCGAGGTTTTGCACGAACTCAAGCTCATTGTCGACCTGATGTGGGAGGGCGGTATCGCCAAGCAGCGCTGGTCTGTCTCTGACACCGCCGAGTACGGCGACTACGTCTCGGGCCCCCGCGTCATTGACCCTTCGGTCAAGGAAAACATGAAGGCGATCCTCGCCGACATCCAGTCGGGCGCGTTCGCGACCCGCTTCATCAACGACCAGGACGCCGGCGCACCCGAGTTCAAGGCTCTTCGCATCAAGGGTGAGACGCACCCGATCGAGGAGACCGGCCGCAAGCTCCGCGCGCTCTTTGCGTGGAAGCAACAGGATGCCGACTACACCGACGGAAGCGCCGCGCGCTAATTCGCATCGCTCTCGTCGCCTCTGGCGCGATGTACCTTATATACGTTGTCGCGTGGCTTTTTGCCGTCCAGTCCAACCAACTCATCGGAATTGACGACCGTTTCGCGCAGGCGATGTCGCAGTTCGGCGAGTTCTTTGCCATCGTGTCACCCGCACTGTGGTTCTTTGCGACGGTGGCCCTCATTCGAACGTCGATCGCTCGCGCTCTTGTGCTGGCGCTCGGACTCGCGGTCCTGTTTCCGTTTCCCCTGTTTTTCGGAGTGCCGGCCCAATGAAAGATATAGACGAAAATAACCGTCCGAGCCTATTCGGACGACTTTCGGTGCTTGTCGTCGCGGGATTCCTTTTCGCCTACCCATTCTGGACGGCTCTCGGGAATCTGCTCAACCTTCCCTCCTACTACCAAGCCCAGTTCGGTGCCCCGGCCGACGCAGTGCCGTGGGCTTTGCTGATTGTGGGAGTTGCACTGCCCGCTCTCACGTTCCTGGGCTCCGTCGTCGTTGGTTGGAAACGCGGCGCGGGTTCCATGGCGCTGATGTTGACGGCGGGTTTCGCGGCGGTCAACGCCACCGCACTGTCGATTCTTGCGTTCGAAAAAGACATCGAGTTGCGACTCGTCATCGATTTCCTCACGAACGGCTAAAACACGTGTCGCGCTAGACTGACGACACTGCTCCCGCGTGCGTAGCAGGCCTCATTCATTCGCGGTCGCCCACGCGCACCGCCCGGCACTGACAAGGAACACTGTGGCAAAGCCCGTCGTCTTGATTGCCGAAGAGCTCTCGCCGGCGACGGTCGGCGCGCTGGGACCCGACTTTGATGTGCGGCAGGTCGATGGAACGGATCGAGTCGCACTGCTCTCTGCCCTGCCCGGCGCTAAAGCGCTGCTCGTGCGAAGTGCGACCATGGTTGATAAGGAAGCCATCGCCGCGGGGAGCGACCTTGTTGTCATCGCTCGTGCTGGAGTCGGACTCGATAACGTCGACATTAAGGCGGCGACCGCAGCGGGAATCATGGTCGTCAACGCACCGACCTCGATCGTGATTTCGGCAGCGGAACTCGCAATCGGTCACTTGTTGTCGCTCGCTCGGTTCATCCCGGATGCCAATGCGTCGACGAAGGCGGGTCAGTGGAAACGTTCGAAATTCACGGGTGTCGAGTTCTTCGACAAGACCGTGGGCATCGTTGGGCTCGGACGAATCGGTGCGCTGGTGGCCGAACGCCTCTCGGGCTTCGGGGTGAATCTCATCGCGTACGACCCATTTGTTGCACCGGCACGCGCGCAACAACTCGGCGTCCAGATGGTGAAACTTGACGTGCTGATGGAGAGCTCAGACTTCATCACGATCCACATTCCCAAAACCCCCGAAACAACCGGGCTGATTGGTGCAGCGCAATTTGCGAAGGCCAAACCCACCCTGCGAATCGTGAATGCGAGTCGCGGCGGAATCATCGACGAAGCGGCCTTGTTCGACGCGCTGTCGTCACAACAAATCGCCGCGGCCGGCCTCGACGTCTTTGTCAACGAACCTCCGACGGATTCACCGCTTCTGGCTCTCGACAACATCCAGTTGACCCCGCACCTTGGTGCGTCGACCGACGAAGCCCAAGAAAAGGCAGGAGTGTCGGTCGCAAAATCAGTTCGGCTCGCCCTCGACGGTGAACTGGTTCCCGACGCGGTCAACGTCGCGGGCGGAGCGATTGACGAAACCGTTCGGCCTGGGCTACCGCTCATGGAAAAACTGGGACAAGTCTTTGCCGGCCTCGCGAGCAACGCCATCGCCGCGATCGACGTCGAGGTGCGCGGAGAGATTGCACAGTTTGATGTATCGGTGCTCAAACTCGCGGCCCTCAAGGGAATTTTCAGCGCAATCTCGTCGGAGCATGTCAGTTATGTCAATGCGCCGCTTCTTGCCGAGCAACGCGGCGTGGCCGTTCGCCTCGTGACCGAAACCGTGAGTGACGAACATCGCAACCTCCTCACCATTCGTGGCACGTTGGTTGACGGGTCTCAGATCTCGGTCGCGGGTACTTTGACGGGACAACGCCAAGCGCAAAAGATTGTCAGCATCAACGAATTCGACGTCGAGGTGCCGATGGCCCAGCACCTCATTGTCATGGTGTACACCGACCGCCCAGGAATCGTGGCGGTCTACGGTCGCGAATTTGGGGCCGCAAATGTGAACATCGCGGGGATGCAAATCGCCCGCCAGCAGCGTGGTGGGAATGCACTGAGCATCCTCACCGTTGATTCGCGTGTTGACGACGCGGTACTCGCTAAAGTTGCCTCAGAGATTGATGCCTCGGTCATGAAGGCCATCGAAGTACTGGAACTGTAAGGACTTACCATGTCACGCGTACTCGATATAGCTGTAATACCCGGCGACGGGATCGGACCAGAGGTGACGGCCGAAGCGCTCAAGGTGTTGCGTGCCGCGGTGGGAGCCAACGCCGAGGTGCGCGCGACCGAATACACGATGGGTGCAGCGCACTATTTATCGACCGGCGAAATCTTGACCGACTCAACCCTCGATGCACTTGCGAAACACGAGGCGATTTTATTTGGTGCGATCGGCGGCGACCCCACGGATGCCCGATTAGCGGGCGGAATCATCGAGCGTGGGTTGTTACTCAAGCTGCGATTCGCCTTTGACCAGTATGTGAACTATCGACCGACCACCTTGTTTCCGGGGGTCTCGAGTCCGCTGTCCGATCCGGGTGACGTGGATTTCGTGATCGTGCGTGAGGGCACAGAGGGTCCGTACGTCGGCAACGGTGGCGTGCTCCGCCGGGGCACTCCATTCGAAATCGCAACCGAGTCATCGGTCAACACCGCGCACGGTGTCGAGCGCGTGGTTCGATTTGCCTTTTCGACGGCCATGCGGCGTGACAAGCGACTCACGCTCGTCCACAAAACCAACGTGTTGACATTCGCAGGGTCCCTTTGGCAGCGCACGGTTGACGCCGTGGCCGCCGAATTCCCCAATGTAATGGTCGATTATCTGCACGTCGATGCCGCCACGATTTTTCTCGTCACCTCGCCGTCGCGGTTCGATGTGATTGTGACCGACAATTTGTTTGGCGACATCCTCACCGATCTCGCCGGGGCGATCGGTGGTGGAATCGGTCTTGCCGCGAGTGGGAACCTCAACCCCGACAAGGCGTTCCCGAGCATGTTCGAACCTGTACACGGTTCAGCACCGGACATAGCTGGCCAGCAGAAAGCCGATCCGACCGCGGCAATCTTGTCCGCCGCGCTCCTTCTCGAGCACAATGGTTTTCCCGCACAAGCCGCGGCGATCCACGACGCCGTGCTGGCGGATCTCGCCGTCCGGGGCGAGACCCCCCGCACGACGGCCGCTGTCGGTGACGCCATCGCCGCCCGCGTCTCGGCGTAGAGCGTGGCACACTGAATTGGTAGTGTGGAGGCCATGACTTCGCTGGAATTTCACCGCCATCTCAACCTTCAGGCCAAGGGTGTTGCCGAGCGCGACGCGATTCTCGCGAACCCCGGTTTTTGTGACTTCATGACCGATCACATGGTCGATATTTGCTGGAGTGAAAAGGGCGGGTGGCACCGGCCGCGCATTCAGCCGTATGGCCCGATTGAACTAGACCCGGCCGCCGCGGTT
>CALPQP020000070.1 GCA_943325745.2 Gulosibacter massiliensis | reverse complement strand
CGTTCGATGGCTTGGGCGGGGGTTACGCTGAGCAAATCCGTTTCACCGTATAACACGGCAGCACCCGATTCGGGTGACGAAACGGACGGGATTTTCGCTCCAGGCTCAAGCGCGATGGTGTAATTCACTTTGTAGTTCTCACGCGGGGAATTCTGGGTCATCACGACGGCAACCGACGGAGCGTCCACATCGTTCGCGTCATCGACGACAGCAAAAACCGAACGAGGCCACGCGATGGTTCTCTGAGGAAGGAGCAGACGAACCTTGCCCGCGGGAATCGCGAAGAGTTCAGCCAGGTCTTTGTCATCGGCACGAGCCTTGTATTGGGCTGCGCGGAACCGAAGTGCTGCTCCGTCAAGGCGGGTTGCCGCAATGTTTTCCGCAAGTTGCACGTCTGCCGTCGTCAGTGTTGCGACAATTTCGCCGAGGATGCGATCGAATTGCGCTGCGGTTACAGCGACACCTCGCGGTGACGCTTTGACGATCGGCAAAGGTTCGACAAAAAAGTTCGGAATCACGGAACAACCAGACAGCATTGCGGGCATGACAAGTATCCAGGCGATGAATGGAAGCGCGTGACGCCCACGCCCACGCCGACGCCGTGGCTCGAGTGACTGCCTGCCGGGTCGCCACTTCGGTGGTCGCGGAGCTTTCGGCATCCTGCCCTGTCGGTGTCGGTGCTTTCGTCGATCCGCCAGCCAACCGAGAAAATAGAAAATCCCACCGACCAAAGCGACACCGAGGCCGCCATAGAACAGGGCGGTGGGCACCGAGCGGTCAACGTCCATATGCCAGGTGATGGTAATCGCGTTCGGGGCGGGAAGTGCGCCGTCCGTTGCAACCACGATGAGATTGCGGTTAGGTGTTGTGACATCGTGTGACAGCGTTTTTTCGCCCTTGAACTGCTCGACCCACAAGTCAGAACCCATCGGATCCGGGGTTGCGACTTCGGTGCCGTCGACGTTCTTTAGAGTTAACTCGCCCTCAATCCCGTTTGCTTTGACCGACTGATAGGGCACGTTTCCGATATAGGCGAGGACGTCACCTTGCCTCCCCCACGCCATGACGATTCGGTCACTCGACTTTTGTTGGGCGATAGGGGTGGAGTCCGGGCTCTCGACGTAAATCGTTCCTTCGGCACCACCAATGACCGAAATCGTCTGTGTCGACGAAATCTGGTTTAACGACGTCGAATCGATGACCGTGATGGGAGCCGGATCGGCAATCGTGATCGATTGGCTGATGGTGGCAGGTGGGGAGAAGACCGCGTGAATGAGGATCCCGACCCCGACCATGACGGCGGCTACGCCGAAGAGAATGACGGAGACGATAAATCTCACAACGCTCCCTTCGACTGAAAATGCCAGTTTAGCCGACTGACCCTGAGGATTTCCCCAACGCGGATTAGCCGCGACGAGTGCACGTGGGTAAACTGACAAGGCAAACCGAGGAGGTCACATTGGCGACTGATGGACAGTTTTCTGTCGTCATGCGCGGCTACGCCCGCGATGAGGTCGACAAGACCATCGCAAACCTGCGCCGTGGGATCATTGCGGCGACGACCGAACGCAACGAGCTAGCGACCGAACTAGCGCGCCTCGGCGGAAAAAAGGGTCTGGGCGAGGGCGATTTGCCGACCTACTCAGGGCTCGGAACAAAACTCGAAATGGTGTTGCGTACCTCGGAGGAACAAGCCACCGTTCTCATTTCTAAGGCCGATATTCAGGCGCAACGAGTGCTTGCGGACGCTCGAATTGAGGCAGACCAGATCATCAGCGACGCCACTTCGCGCGCAGAATCGTTGATTGCGGCGGCGGAAGAAAAGGCCCGGTACGAAACGAGTGCCGCCCGAATTGACGCGGAAAACATCACCGCGATTGCGGTGAAAGACGTGGAAACACTCCAAGCCGAAGCGATCCGTGAGACCAACCGTGTGCGGGGAAATGCAGCGACGGAAGCCGCTTCAGCGCGTGCGACCCTCAAGCGCGAGATGTCCGAAAAACAGGCCCTTCTGAACCGAGAGATCGCAGAACAACGTCTTGTTATGGACAAAGAAGCACAGGATGCACGCGCGGAAATTGCCCGACTCATCGGTGAAGCGGATCGTCAAAAACTGGACCTCATCGTCGAAGTTTCGGCTCGCCGCCACGAACTGGAACAACAACTGCTCGAGGAACACCGTGACATCATTGCTCAGAATGAGGCATATTTGGAAGTGGCCAACAAGGAATTCACGAAACTACAAAACGCCCTGACAGCGCTAAAGAGAGAGCATAACCGTCTCGAACCTGAGGTTCGCAAGATTCGCGAAATGGCAATTGTTGAGTCTAGAGAGGCGGCACGGTCGACCATCGATGCGGCAAACGCCAAGGCTCGTCAGATCGTCAACGCTGCCCGTAACGAGGCCAAACTCGAATTGGACAACGCCACCCAACGCCTCGCCGAGATCGCCGCAGAGCGTGACGCGATTGCGTCATACATCGGTGACCTGAACTCGGCCGTGGCGTTTGCGGCGAAGTCGCTGGCTCCGAAGAATTCGGCGGCAAAAACGACCCCCAAACCTACAAGGACCCCGAAACCTACTACGACAACGACAACCAACTCAGCGCTAAAAACGAACCCGAAGTAAGCTCCCCCATGACAATCCACGGCGCTTTCCGACTCGGCCTGCTCGGTGGGCTTGGTGTTCTCACAGCGCTCTTCATCGGAAACGCGGTCGCGACGTTGGCGACGGTGATCACGTATGTGGGATTCGCTTTGTTCATAGCATTGGGCCTCGACCCGATCGTGCGCCGCCTTGTCGAATTGAAGTTCCCGCGACCGCTCGCGATCACCGCTGTTGTACTGGGGGTTCTCGGGTTGTTCGCGGGGTTCGTTCTGGCCCTGATCCCCATCATCGTCGAACAAATGACTAACCTTTACCAGTCAATACTCGAGTTCCTCACCTCATATAACTCACTGGGCGAAATGGTTGCGGCGATTCAGTCGATCGTCCCCATCGAAGCTCTGGATATTCAAAAAACTCTCGACACGATTGTTGCGTTCCTCAGCGACCCCGCCAATCTCGCCAACATCGGTGGCGGAGTTCTCAGCGTCGGCGCCGGATTTGCCAGCGGGATTATCGGTGCGCTGCTCACGCTGATGCTCACGATTTACCTTGTCATTTCCCTTCCCGCCATTAAGCAGTCCTCCTACAGCCTGGTACCGGCATCCAAGCGCAAGGAATTTATCGGAATCGCCGATCAGGTTGTTGACGCCGTCGGAAAATACGTCGTTGGCCAAGGAACGCAGGGTCTTGCGAACGGCGTTCTCAGTTTTGTGGCGATGTCCATCATTGGCGCCGAATACCCTGCCTTGTTCGCGCTCATCGCGTTTATGTTCTCGTTGTTGCCGCTCGTGGGAACCGTCACGGGTTCGCTCATCATCATCGCCACGCAATTCCTCATCGACCCGACCGACCCGACCACCGCAATTTGGGTGGCCGTCTACTATCTTGTGTACACCCAAATCGAGGCGTACATCATCGGTCCGTTCATCATGAACCGAGCGGTGAAAGTTCCCGGTGTGCTCGTGATTATCGCGGCACTCGCCGGTGGGGCGCTGTTGGGCGTGCTTGGAGCGATCGTCGCGATTCCGATCGCGGCGTCGGTACTCATCATCATTCGCCAGGTGATGATCCCGGCGCAGGAACTGCGCTAACCGAACGTTGTTGGTAGCGGAAGTGCCGACGGGTTTACGCGCTCGACAATCTCGCTGAGAACACGGTAGGTCTGTTTTTCGCCGACCCAAAGGTGTTTGCCGTCTTTGACTTCGATGATGTCGATTCGAGGCACCACGGCGAACCTCTCGCGGGCCTCGTCGGGTTTGAGATAGTCGTCGAGTTCAGGGATGAGCGCGACAATCGGCGTCACGTTGCCGTTCCACCGGTCGAGCGTCTCGGGTGTCGTTCGGTGCAGGGGCGGAGCCAAAAGGATGAGCCCCGCTACGTCGTGATCGATGGTGTGATTCAACGCAACCTCGGTACCGAACGACCAGCCCACGACCCACGGGGTCGGAAGTCCTTCAGCGCGGATGAAGGCGAGAGCCGCCTCGAGGTCCATGCGCTCGTCAACCCCGTGACCGAATTCACCCTGCGACCGACCACGCGGTGACGTCACGCCACGAAAGTTGAAACGCAACACGGCAAGGCCCGCCATCGCTGGCAGTCGCAGTGCGGCCTTCCGAATGATGTGCGAATCCATGTACCCGCCCGCGGTGGGAAGCGGGTGCAGGAACAGGAGTGTCCCGACGGGGGTGCCCGATTCAGGAACGGACAGTTCCCCAACGAGCACGTGACCGTCTTCCGTGTGTAATTCGATGTCGCGACGCAGAGCGGGCAATTCCGTCGTGCTGCGAATCTCGTTCATCAGAACATCTTCCAGCACGACACGTGCCAATGTCGGCGATCGCGAACAGCAGCCTCTTCACCAAACAAACCCTCGTAGTGCCAGGTGACGACGTGCGGAACACCGAGTTCGATGGTGATAACGCACCCGGGACAGGCGTAGTCCTTGACGGCACGAGCCTCGGTGATGTCCTGCACAACCCATTCCTCGCCGCGCTTTGATTCGGTGCGGCGACCGCCGGATGCGCGGATCATATCGACGGGGGTCGGCTCGTCGCGCTTGGGTCGATTGCGGCGCCCCATCAATACCACCCGGTTTCTTCACTGTGAGCCCACGCGCCGCAGGGGGTTGTGTGCCGATCCGAAATGTAGCTCAGTCCCCACAGAATTTGTGTTTCCGCGTTGGTGCGCCAATCTTTACCCGCCGCGCGCATTTTGTTTCCCGGCAACGCCTGCGGAATTCCGTACGCCCCGCTCGACGCGTTTTCTGCGCGATGATTCCAATTCGATTCGCGATTCCACAGGTCAACAAGACAGGTGAATTCCGATTCGTCCCAGTTGCGCGCGTGCAATTCGGTCCGAGCGAACTGTTGGGCGCTGTTCACGTCTGACGAGCTCGATGTGAAAGACCCAGAGGTCAACGACCAGGGGGCTTTCGCGATCG
>CALPQP020000069.1 GCA_943325745.2 Gulosibacter massiliensis | reverse complement strand
TGGGGCCGATGATGCCGATGAGTTCGCCTTTATTGGCGTAGAGGTTGGTTCCGTTGAGAATGTTGACACCGGGAAGGTAGCCCGCAAACAGGTCCTTCGTCTCGACGACAGGGATTTCGGTCTTCGACGCCATTACTTCTCCTTCGAAATCTTCGGCAGCGTAATGCGGCCGGTCACGGCCCCAAGGTCGATGTCTTGGTGGCTACCGAGATACGCGTCAATGACGGCGGTGTTTTTCATGACCTCGTCGGGAGAGCCTTCGGCGACGACCTTTCCTTCGGCCATCACGATGACCCAGTCTGCGATGTGGCGAACCATCTGCATGTCGTGTTCGACAAAGAGGACAGTCATGCCATCTTTTTTGAGGTTGAGAATGTGGTCAAGCAGCGACTGTGTCAACGCGGGGTTGACACCCGCCATCGGCTCGTCGAGCATGACGAGTTCCGGGTTCGTCATGAGGGCACGCGCCATTTCGAGTAGCTTGCGCTGCCCTCCCGAAAGCGACGCGGCGAAGTCGTCGCGCTTGGTGTCGAGTTTGAACCGAGTCAAGATTTCGAGGGCTTTTGCTTCGATTTCAATTTCTTTCTTCTTCCAGAGGAAGGGAAAGAGGCTTGCGCTGAGTTTTTCGCCGGTCTGTTCTGTGCTTCCCAGCTTCATGTTGTCCATAACCGTGAGGAGGCCCAGAGCCTTCGTCAACTGGAACGTGCGAATCAGTCCCCTGCGCGCCACCTTGAACGCGGAGAGCTTCGCAAGGGAATTCCCGTTGAACGACCACGCGCCCCTGTCGGGCTGGTCGAATCCGGTGAGCAGGTTGAAGAACGTCGTTTTTCCCGCTCCATTGGGCCCGATGAGCGCGGTGATGGCGTTGCGGGGGATTTCAACGTGCTCTACGTCGACGGCGACCAGGCCACCGAACTGGCGGTGGACGCCGTCCGCGACCAGGATGGGGTCCTTCTTGGCGACACCGGGCTTGATTGCGCCGACGTGCAAGCCGGTTGACTTGACGGGGGTTGAGGAGGATTCGTTACTTGACAAAGGTCAACTCCTTCTTGTTTCCGAATAGACCTTGAGGTCGGTAGACCACGAGGAGAACCAGCGCGAATCCGACAATGATGTATTTGATCTGCGCTGCCTGGATGGTGGTGAAGGGCATCAGTCCGGCGTCTGCGAGCGCGGGGAAGAGCAACCCGAGGAATGCCTGGAGCACCCAGAAGATGATCGAACCCGCTAGCGGACCGAACACCGTTGCTGCGCCGCCGAGGAGTAGCGCGGTCCACAGGAAGAACGTGAGCGAGGTCACGTACACCGACGAGTTGACGTTGGTCGAGAAGGCGAGCATGAGACCGCCGAGAGCGCCAAGCACACCACCGATGATCAGAGCTTGCATCTTGTAGGCAAAAACGTTCTTGCCGAGCGAACGCACGGCGTCCTCGTCTTCACGGATTCCCTTGATGACCCGACCCCACGGTGAGTTCACCAGTCGCCACACGAGGAAGATTGCGAGCGTCAGAATGATGATTCCGACGATGCGGAGATACCACGTGCGTTCGTTGTCCAAGAAGGGTACGAATCCGTAATCGCCGGGCGGAATCGGGTTCGACTCGTTGAAACCACCGGCGCCAACCGTCGGGTTGGTGATGGTTCCTCCGGGGCCGTTGAAGCCCGAAAGCCCGTCGGCAGAGCCGGTGATTCCGCCGAAGGCCGAACTCAGCAGCAACAATCGAACGATTTCCGCCGCCGCAATTGTCACAATCGCGAGATAGTCGCCCCGAAGTCGCAGCGTGGGAATTCCGAGAATCAGGGCGAAAACGACTGACGCGCCGATCCCGACAAACGCGGCGAAATACCACGGGAGTCCGAACGTCAAAACGCCTATCGCGTAGCCGTATGCACCGAGGGCCATGAAGCCCGCCATGCCCATATTGAGAAGCCCACCGAAACCGAAGTGAACCGCAAGACCCAGTGTGGCCAGAGCGTAGGCAATGGTCGTCGGGGCGAGGATGAACGAGATTGATGAGTTGAAGATTGCGAGGAAGTCCATGAGCTATCCCACCCTTTCCTTGCGTCCGAGAATTCCTTGAGGGCGGAACAGCAGGATCCCGATGAGGACCACGAGCGCTCCGACGTATTTGAGGTCAGAGGGGATGAACAGGCTCGAACCCTCGACGAGGATTCCCACGATGAGTGAACCGACCAACGCACCGTAGGCCGTTCCGAGTCCGCCGAGGGTCGTCGCGGCAAAGATGAGCAGGAGGATCTGACCACCCATATCCCAGCGAATACCGGGGCGGAAATAGGCCCACAGAATTCCTGAGAAACCAGCCAGCGCAGATCCGATTATCCAGACGATTCGGACGACACCGTCCACGTCGATTCCCGACGATGCGGCGAGGCTGGGGTTGTCCGAGATCGCTCGGGTTGCCTTGCCGATCTTGGATGCGCTGAGCCACCACGCGAAGACGATGATGAGCAAGACCGACACCCCCATGCTGACGATGTCGATAATGCTGAGCGAGACTGACCCGAAAAGGTTGAAACGCTCGGCGCCCGAACCCGGAAGGTTCTCGGTCACGCCCCCGATGAAGAACTGATAGGTGTATCGAATGCCGAGCGATAGCCCGATAGAGACGATCATCAGTTGCACGAGTCCCATTCCCCGTCGTCTGAGAGGCGCCCATAGTGCGGCGTCCATTCCCCAGCCGAAGCCGGCCGAGAGGGCGATCGCAAGGGGGATTGCGAGCCACAACATCCCCTCGCCCATCACGGCAATCAGTCCGAGGGTGGCGATTGCCCCAAAGGTCACGAGTTCGGCGTGCGCGAAGTTCGAAATACCGGTGGTGCCATAAATCAGCGAGAGACCCACCGATGCGAGCGCCAACATGAGACCGAAGTTGAGGCCTGAAATGAGTCGCTGGACGACTTGGTCGAACATGCTCGTGACGTTGCGTTCGCCCTGTCCGATGAAAAAGTTCATGGTGGCTCGTCCACCCGGACCGACGGTCACCGTCTGAACGTTTGCCTCGACGAATTCGGTTGCGGGATTGTCGATAACCGCGATGCCATCGGGAAGGGTGGATTCATCGACGGCCACCGAATAGTCGGCTTCTTTTTCCGGAACTCCCGCCGTGAATTTGCCCTCGGCGTCGGTCATCACCGTGGCCGTGTAGCCGCCGCCACCTGTGAGGTTGATGGTGACGCCGGCAATAGGCTCACCCTTGTTCTGGACGTTTCCGCTGATTTTGAACGGCATTTCGGGATTGACGACATCCGCCTGGGCGGGCGACGCGAGCCCGAGAACGCCGAATGCCAAGACGAAAGCACCCACTGCGCTCGCGAGGCGACTCGCGTTTTGCCGCATTGTTGACATGGAACTCACAAGGCCTCCTGCTAGGGCCCGGCAGCACGTCCGCCAACCGGGATCGTTTTCCACACTCTGGGGAACATGTGTTTCGCGCTGATTACACGATTAATGAACCTGCCCCATTATGTCGGGAAACTGAGCCAATTGGGAATCCGACTACGATAAAAGTAGCGAGAGAGCACGGATTGTCAGATTTTTTGTGGAGAGGGGCAAACATGAGCGGCAGCGATCCCTTCGGTCTAACGGGGCTCACCTACGACGATGTCATGCTCCTGCCCGAGCACACCGACGTTGTTCCGTCCGAGGCAAACACCTCGAGCCGCTTGACGAAGCGCATCACGCTGTGGGCGCCGATTGTGTCGAGTGCGATGGACACCGTCACCGAGGCGCGGATGGCGATCGGCATGGCCCGTCAGGGTGGGATTGGCATCATTCACCGCAACCTGTCCATTGAGGACCAGGCCGCCCAGGTCGATAAAGTCAAGCGCAGTGAATCGGGGATGATCACGAACCCGGTGACGACGACCCCCACCACGTCCGTCGCCGAAGTCGACCGCATCTGCGGTCAGTTTCGGGTGTCCGGGCTTCCCGTCGTGGACGACGAGGGCGTTCTGCTGGGCATCATTACCAATCGGGACATGCGCTTCGTTCCGCGCGACGAAGCCGAAAAGACTCTCGTCAACGATGTCATGACCCCGATGCCCCTCATCACTGGTCGTGCCTCGATCAGTGGCGACGCCGCCGTCGCGTTATTTGCCCAGCACAAGATTGAAAAACTCCCTCTTGTTGATGACGCGGGCAAGCTGGTCGGGCTCATCACGGTCAAAGATTTTGAGAAGAGCGAGTTATACCCGAACGCGACGAAGGACGACGAAGGTCGACTTCGCGTGGGAGCGGCAATCGGCTTCTTTGGTGACGCGTGGGAGCGCGCGTGTGCCCTACGGGACGCCGGCGTCGACATTCTCGTAGTCGACACCGCGAACGGCGATTCCTCGGGCGTTCTCGACATCGTGAAGAAGATAAAGGCGGATAAAACCTTCGCCTCCATTGATGTGATTGGCGGAAACGTAGCGACCGAAGCGGGCGCTGCGTCGCTGATCTCGGCCGGCGTCGACGCGGTCAAGGTCGGGGTTGGCCCAGGTTCCATTTGCACGACTCGGATCGTTGCCGGTGTTGGCGTTCCGCAGATCACCGCGATTTATGAAGCCTCGAAGGCTGCGAAGAAGGCGGGCGTTCCCGTCATCGCCGACGGGGGCCTCCAGTATTCGGGTGACATCGCCAAGGCACTTGTCGCCGGCGCTGAGGTTGTCATGCTCGGTTCGCTTCTGGCCGGAACGGACGAAAGCCCGGGCGACCTGGTGTTCGAGAACGGGAAGCAGTACAAGGCTTACCGTGGAATGGGGTCGCTCGGAGCGCTTCAGACCCGCGGAAACAAAACCTCGTATTCCCGCGACCGTTATTTTCAAGCCGACGTTCCGAGCGATGACCAACTCATCGCCGAGGGCCTTGAAGGCCGAGTTGCTTATCGCGGCCCGCTCGCATCGGTCATGTACCAGTTGCTGGGTGGACTTCGGCAGTCGATGTTCTATACGGGTGCCCGCACGATCACCGATCTCAAAACAAACGGCAAGTTTGTTCGCATCACTCCGGCGGGACTCAAGGAATCACACCCGCACGACATTCAGATGATTGTCGAAGCCCCGAACTACAAGCGATAGGCGACGATCATGAGTGATATTGAAATCGGTCGTGCCAAGCGCGCT
>CALPQP020000068.1 GCA_943325745.2 Gulosibacter massiliensis | reverse complement strand
TCGAGTTCCATTGGGTCGACTTTGGAAACGATGTCAAATGAAGAATCAGCCATGCGCTCAGTTTAGGCGAGGGTCGCAGGAACAGACCCGCGTATTGTACGATTGTCAATTGCGCGCTTCATCGTGGATTACCTCGGTGTGGAACGCACCTGGTGGGTTACCCAAGCGGCCAAAGGGATCTGACTGTAACTCAGCTGGCTCAGCCTTCGGGGGTTCGAATCCCTCACCCACCACAAAATCCCCAGCCCGATTCGGGTTGGGGATTTTTAGTAGAACCGGTGATAGACCTCGTCTTCGTCCTCTTCGGGGTTGGGGTCGCGACGCGGAACGGTCCGCAACACCCACTCCAAGATCTTCACGAAAATCAAGCCGGCGACGACCACTAGCCCCACTCCGAACAGGGCGCCCCACACCCACGACCACGTATCCATGTGCCCATGTTACGAACCGGTGCGGACAGCAAACAGCCCAAAGGGTCGCGATACCATCAAGTGGTGACCATTCAAACGAGATTGTGCGTCCCGTCACCTCGTCAATCGATGGCTTCGGGATGACGCACACACTGATCGACACTGCTCTCGACCTCGCTCGAGAAGCGGCGGCATTGGCGGCGGATCGCCGTCGCGGAATAGTCGAAGTGGCCGACCTGAAGACGTCATCGGTGGACGTCGTCACGGCGGTGGATCGCGAGATTGAGGCCCTCATTCGACGACGCCTCGCCGAACGCCAACCGGGCGACGGCTTTTTGGGGGAAGAAGGTGGACGCGCAGAACGCTCGACATCGCTCACCTGGGTCGTCGACCCGATCGACGGAACCGTCAACTACCTCTACGGAATCCCGCAGTACGCCATCAGCATCGCCGTCGTCGAGGGCGACCCATCCCCGCAGGGTTGGCAGGAAGTGGCGGGGGTCGTGATCGACGTGTGTAGCGGTCGAGAATTCACCGCAACACGCGGTGGTGGTGCGTTCGCCAACGGAGTCCCCCTTTCGGTCAATCGTCCCGAGTCGCTCGGTCAATCGTTGTTGTCGACGGGCTTTTCGTATTCACAACAGATTCGGACTCAACAGGCGCAGGTGATGGCCGTGGTGATGCCACATGTTCGCGACATTCGGCGAATGGGAGCGGCGTCACTTGACCTTGCGGCGTTGGCCGCTGGTCAGCTCGACATCTATTTCGAACGCATGTTGCAACCCTGGGATCACGCGGCGGGGGTTCTCATCGCACGCGAGGCGGGCGCCGAAGTTCGGGGCTGGAACGGTTCGGCGCCAGACATCGATTGGCTACTTGCATCACACCCCGATGTAATCGACGAGATTGAATCGGTGCTCGTCGCCGCGGGCGCCCATTTTGACTTCCGGTAGCGCGGCCAAGGTCCCTCGCTTACACTTGCCAAGCACGATTTTTTGGAGGTCTTGTGTCTACTGATACTGATTCCGCGCTCCTGAGCGCAGATGATGAATCGCGCGCCCAAAACCCAACCCAGCCTCTTTCGCGCCGCGAGTTGCGTCTCCGCGCAGAACAGGAAAAGGTTGAACAGATCGAGCGCGGACTAGAACGGGATCGGATCCGAGCGAATGCGTTGAAGCGTGCTGACGAAATCCGAGGGGAAAAGGAAGCAACGGAAGCTCGCGAGGCAGAGACCCAGCGATTTCAAGAGCAGATAGATAGAGGGCGGCAGGCGCTGACTCCGTCAAAGGCGTCATCCAGCGCAATTGACGTCGACGACGCTACTGCTGCGTCAGATATCGCCACCGCGATCTATGGGGAACGCGGCCATGGCGGAGCGCCCCGCACGCGTGCGGAAAAAAAGTTGCGAAAGAAGCCGGAAGCCACCGCGAAGCGCACATCGCGACTTGCTGAACGACAGAAGTCCATCCATCCATTGCGCATGGCACTGGGGCGCAGTTTCGTTGTCGTGGTTGTCGGTGGCTTATTCGCGGTGCTGGCACTCCCCGCAACCGGCTTTGATGCATCAAACACGGGGTGGGCGACTGCGACGACGAGTGATGACCAGTCGGTGAAGGTGGCGACAACGGGAACAGAAGCCGAACAGGTTGCTCTGGGTCAATTCTCGGTGACGACGTATTCCGACCTCCTCCTATTGAACTATGGCATCACGTCAGGTTTCACTTATTCCGTTATCGACAGCGGACCGATTCGGTGGCCGTTCCCGTTCATCACTCCCATTTCATCGGGGTTCGGTGGCCGTTCTGCCCCCTGTTTTGGATGTTCCTCGTATCACCAGGGACTTGATTTTGACCCAGCCGATGGAACGGCGTTTAATTCCGTCGCTGAAGGCGAAGTTGTCGAGGTTAACGACGACGGGTCCCTCGGAAAATGGGTCGTCATCAGACACGACATTGACGGGCTCAAATTTGACAGCCTATACGCCCACATGATTCGCGATTCGACGGGGGTAGAGGTCGGCCAACAAGTCAAGGCCGGAGACTACATCGGGCGAGTAGGAAACACAGGCGTCACATCCGGTTCCCACTTGCACCTTGCAATTATCGTGGACGGGGTTCACATCGACCCGTTCGAATTCTTGAAAAAACACACCAAAGGAAACTAAGTGGTAGCGAGGGCGGGACTCGAACCCGCGACACCACGATTATGAGCCGTGTGCTCTAACCACCTGAGCTACCCCGCCGCAACCTTTTTAGGTCGAGCCCCGAGTCAGGATTGAACTGACGACCCCTTCCTTACCATGGAAGTGCTCTACCACTGAGCTATCGGGGCGAGTGCCACGAAGGCACCATGCGAGATTAGCACCTCAAACCACCGCGGGTGAAATCCCGAACCCCCAGATCGACGGTCCTCGGGGTGACGGCGAACAGACGGGCACGTCACGGAGAGAGCCCGACACGCCACAAACACTAGATGTAGTGAAATAACACGAATGTCATTCCTGCCATATAGTGTTTTCCCTACGGCATCATCGCCGCAAACCTTCAGGAGGAACTATGGACTTCGACAACGACAGTGTTGGCGGCTATGCGGTTCCCGTCGACCCGATGGACCTGCTGCAGTGCGATAGCTGCCAGTAAATAGCTGAAGCCTTGAGAGCCCCGACCACAGTGATGCGGTCGGGGCTCTCACTTTGTCTCTCGCAAACGGTGCGTGGCGCGGACTTCCGCGGAATAATGAAGTCATGAGCGACGTACGCACGCCCGATCCCGCCTGGTTTTCCGACGAGGAATTCGAAGGAGTCCGTCGCCGCCTTCCGCTCTTGTACGTCGAGGCTGTGCCCGTTCGGCTAGATGATGACGGCTTTGTCACGGATGTGGGACTTCTCATCCGGGTCGATGAATACGGCGAAATGCGTTCCGCCCTCGTCGCGGGTCGCGTGAAGTTCGGGGAATCAGTTCGCGACGCCCTAAGCCGCAACCTTGAGAAAGATCTTGGGGCCCTGGCCTTTCCCCGTCTGCCCAACAGCGTCGTCCCAGCGACAATCGCCGAGTATTTCCCCTTTCCTGGTCGGCTTGTTGACGAACGACAGCACGCGGTATCGCTTGTGTTCGTTGTCCCGGTTACGGGCGAAGCGCAACCGCGTCAAGATGCACTTGATATTCGATGGATTCCTGTCCACGATGCCGTTCGCGAATCGATCGACGGCGAGTTCGTCGGTGGCCGTGGCGCAGTCCTTCGCACCGCGTTGGCCACCGTGGCCTATCGATAACGCTGGAATTGGCGAACCAAAGCGCACTTGGTCACATTTGACTGCGTGTGAGCCTGATTGACGCACGATGACTGTGATTTCACGCGACTATCGCGCAATAGTCTGTCGTTTTGGTGCCTTTGGTCGTACAGTATCCCCTGTTCACACTGATGGAGGCCCGATGACTGACCCCCTGCGCATGCACATTCACGACGACGCTACGGCGGCGCTTCGGGAACGCATCTTTGACTACGCTCGTGACCGCATGCAGTTGGACCCACCACCGCTGGATAAAGGGATGCCCTTTGCGGAACTGCGCGCCATCATGCCCGATACCGTGACCGAGGCTGGAATCGGCGGCGACAGGGCTCTTGACCTTTTTGGCGAGATCCTCGCCCCCGCGTCGATGTCCACTGACCACCCCGCGATGGTGTCGTTCATCCCCGTCGCGCCGACCGAGGCGTCCATCCTTTTCGACCTCGTCGTCTCGGCCTCCTGTATTTTTGGCGGATCGTGGCTCGAAGGTGCTGGCGCGATTTACGCCGAAAACGAAGTGCTGAAGTTCCTCGCTACCGAGGCAGGACTCCCCGATGGGGCCGGAGGCGTGTTTGTCCAAGGAGGCACGAACGGGAACCTATCCGCTCTCGTCGCCGCCCGTTTCGACGCCGAGCACCGGTTGGCCGACGCGGGAAAGTCACGACCCGCCCGCTGGTGTTTTGTGACGTCAGACGAAGCACACTCGTCGCTCGCCCACTCCGCGCGGGTTATGGATGTCGACGTCATCAAGGTTCCGGTCGGAGCCGATGGTCGCATGACCGGGGCCGCTATCGAGAAGGCGGTCGACGGTTCGTGGGACAGTGTCTTTGCCATCGTCGCTACCGGTGGAACCACGAACTTCGGAATCGTTGATGACATCGCATCGGTCGTCTCGACCGCGAAGACACACGGTACGTGGGTCCACGTCGACGGCGCTTACGGACTCGCGGGAATGTTCGCGCCGAGCACCAAGCCGCACTTCGAGGGCATGGCCGATGTCGACTCGTTCATCGTCGATCCACACAAGTGGCTTTACGCACCGTACGACTCGTGTGCCCTGATCTATCGGAATCCCTCGATTGGGCGCTCTGCACACACGCAGCACGCGTCATACCTCGATGTTCTGACCGACACCGATGAGTGGAATCCCTCGGATTTCGCCGTGCACCTCTCGCGCCGTGCTCGGGGTTTGCCGCTCTGGTTCTCGCTCGCGACGCACGGTGTCGCCGCCTATCGTGAAGCAATCGAGTCCAACAACATCGTCGCGCGCGACATCGCCGAGGTCATTCGCAATAGCGACCACCTCGAACTCGTTCGCGATCCGATGCTCTCGGTTGTCGTGTTTCGCCGCATCGGGTGGGCCCAGGACGACTACAACGCATGGAGCGACCAACTGTGGGAGTCCGGGAAGGCCGCCTGTTTCCCCTCGAAGTACAAGGGCGAACCGGTTCTGCGATT
>CALPQP020000067.1 GCA_943325745.2 Gulosibacter massiliensis | reverse complement strand
CAACCGTTCGAGGAGAACTGCGCCCCGAAGACCTTCGCGTCCCGATTCTGGTGAGCGCAACGCTGACAATCCCCCTGTCGTTCCTGGCCGCGGGCTGGATCGGCGGCGCTGCACACGTTGCCGCCGTTTCGAGCGCACTGGTTTACAACTTTTTCCTCGCGCGCACGATTTGGTCGTGGGCGCCGTACGCGGTGTCGTTCGCTCAGATGCCGGTTTTCATCGCGCAGGCGAGTTCGCCCTCGTTATGGCCAACGACCCCCGTGACGATTCTCAGCGTTCTGGTCGGGGTCACCGCCCACCTGCTCAACGCGATCCCCGACATCGCCATCGACCGCGAAACCGGGTGGGGCGGGCTCGCGGTTTCACTCGGCAAACGTCGTTCGGGGATTCTGGTCGTGGCTCTTGTCGTTGTCGGAGTAGCGTGTCTCGGCGTCGTCATCAACGACGTGTTGATGGGCTAGTTCCAGACAACAGGTTTCCCAAAACTGGTCAATCACGAGACCAAGGAAGTCGGGCGCTAGTCGGTGACGGTGACAACGTATTCGGTCGTGTCGAAACCGCGGTTACCGACCGTGTCGCGAATACTGAGGAGGAGCCTGTATTCGCCGGGGATCGCTGTTTGCGACACGGTCGCTGATTGTCTCCACGTGCCGTCGGTCGGGTCACCCTCGATCAGTTCCGCCGGACCGTCAGCCGGAATGAACAAACCGCCCCGGTCAGAGGAGTAGTAGTAGGGCGCAGCGCCGATAAACCAGGAGTACACACCCGCCGTTCCGGATTCGTCCCTGGTATCGACCTCAACGGTGAACGTCTCGCCAGCGCTAACGGTGGTCGGGAGGCGAATCTCGAGAATGTCGGGGACACGGTTGTCAGATGAGCCACCATATACATTAAACCCGAATGCCGCCCACCCGGGGACCGCGTTGGAATTACCGAGCGCATCGGCTGCCCCAATGTAGAGAGTGTAGTTTTCGTTGACGGCGTTGCTGGGAATGTCACAGCGCAACTCATACGTTCCTGATTCGGCACTCCCTTCGATTCGTTCTAGGGGAACTGCAAAACCGCACCATTCGGTCATCCAACCAGAGGGGCCACCGATTGCGGCCCAGGTCATCGCGACGCCCGAGCTATCTTCCACAACCCAACGGAAAACAGCGGTTGAACCCGCCTGATACTCGAGAACGTAGTAGTCGGGGAAACTTACGATGGGCGCATCAACATCAATGGCGCATGCATCAAACTGTCGGTCAGCGACGTCTCGAGCGCACGTGTCGTCACCTAACCCCGAGCGGAGCCCATCAACACCGGCACCACCGTTGAGCGCGTCATCGCCATTTCCGCCAGACAGGTTGTCTTTGCCCGCATCCCCCAGAAGGTTGTCATCACCGGCTCCACCGACAAGCTGGTCATTGCCAGAACCGCCTTCGACCGAGTCAAATCCCTCGCCGCCGTCGATTGAGTCTTTGCCATCGTCACCGAGGATTTCGTCGTCGCCGTTTCCACCCACAACGCGATCGTTGCCCGCACCGCCGTAAATGGTGTCGTCACCTTCGCCACCGTAGATGGTGTCTTTGCCGCCAAGCCCACAGATGACGTCGTCGCCCGGTGTTCCAAACAGAGTTTCTGAACGTGCTGTTCCAGTAATAGTGCATTCTGCTGGCGCGTCAGCCGGCGCAGGCAAGGTCGCGGAATCAATTAGCGGATTCGCTCCGGGCTCTGGCACGGTGGCCTGCGCGACCAGGGGAGTTGTTCCCATGAACGTAAACGCAATGATCGCCACGGTAAACACAGAAAACTGTCTTGTCACCATTGTTAAATCCTTACAATAAATGCTGAAAAGACTAGCATTTTGGGCAGGTGTGAACCTTAAATTTTCCTATGAAAATCTTGCGCAGTCACCTCAAAGCAGTTAACGACTATCGATTCTCCTTTGAAATCCTCAGTCCAGCTTTTCGACGGACGGTGTTGAAAACCAAGTGCTCTGAGTAACGTGATTGATTTTGAATTTCGGCTGTCGCAGCTTGCGCAGACCGAAATTGCACCCAGCTCGTCGAACAGAAAATCGAGAAGTCGGCGAACAGCCTCGCGAGCGATGCCTTTTCCATGATTCTTGGTCGCTAATGTAAAGCCAATCTCAAACGAAGGTTCTGCGGCGTCGAAGGTGTGCAGCGCTAAATCGCCCAGCAACTCACCGGTCTCACGATCATGAATTGCTAGTTGTAACCAGTCACCCGGTGCGGGGAGTACGACGCCCTCCTGGGACTGAACGAGGTCAACACCTTGTTGGCTCGAGTAGCTGGTATCCCAACTCTGAAAGCGAGCCGTTTCCGAGTCCTGCCGGTAACGGACGAATTCAGCCACGTCTCGCAAGGTCAGAGGTTCAATGCTGACTCGCGGAGACAGAAGCGGAAAGGACATGAGCACAGGGTAGCTCGACCTTTTGTCAGTCCACATCAGCATCGCCTTTAGGTGGAATTTCCGTTTTTGGTAGGCCCCGTCGGGCTCGAACCGACGACCCACGGATTAAAAGTCCGTTGCTCTACCAACTGAGCTAGAGGCCCGCGCGCGAAGGCGCTCGCACTATTCTACCGACTTGCGAAATGTTCGGTGACTAACGATTGCCGTGCTCCAGTAGGGTAACGGGCGACCTTTCATGGGCCGTAAAAGGAACGAGATGGACCGCCCGTTCGGTGGACATGGAATCATCGTGCCGCAACGTCGTCGTGCTCACTGCTCACTCCACAGTTTGGCTGCAACTAACTCGGCAAAAGTTGTCTCGGCGAGCAGGGCGACAAGCTCATCGTCATCGTGAGGGTAGCGCAGCGAGAAATCAACTCGACCTGAGTCGCCACCAATCATCACGACACGACGCGTGCGCTCGGTGGTCCAATCCAACACTTGCTCTTGCCAGGGGGAACCCGCAAAAAGAACCACGCGAAGGTCGTGGTTCTTTGTCAAATACAAATCTATGTGCGCCCAGTCGCCGGCCTCCGAGGCTTCTGCTCGGATCCTTGGGCACTCACGGATCATCAACGCACTCTGCTGGGCTGAACTAAGCCGCTCCAGCGGGGCCACAAACTGGGTGCCCTCACCCCCTGTCACCTGCTCGCGGAATTCTTTATACCAGTCAGCCTGGGTCTCGATAATCCAGCTCGTTGCTTCGGCGGCTGTGATGAAAGTACTACCGGGGACTATCTGCCCAGTAAGGCGTTGTTCCAGGTCTAGAAGGGCAGCGATTGTTGCCTGGTAGGTAAGGCTAGCCACGCCGCCTGATTCCGGGAGACTGTGCATGCTGACCAGGTGGTGGCGCGAGTGGATTGGTGGTGCGGGATTATTGGTCAAAAAAAAGACAGGTCTGTCGACGCGGTCGACCAATGCCAACGTCTCGAGCGACTGGCCAGTCGCCGAAATAGCTACTACGACATCCGAGTCTGCCAACACCGGAAGATCCCGCGAACTGGCTAACAGCGCGAAAGCGTTGATTCCCAACATCTGAAGGCGACGGGAGAACCACTGGCCAAGGAAATACGACGAACCCATGCCGACAATTACCACGCGTTCGCAGTGGAGGTCGGGCCAATCGAATTGGTAGCCAGATAGCCGCACGAGGTTGTCCGTTTTTTTCTTCAGGTCGTCGCTGAATTTACTGGCTTTCATCAATTAGCCTCTCGACAAAAGCTTGACCATACTCGGCTGCGTATGTCCACTCGGGAAGATACGTGGTTGCATAGAGCATTTCTGTCACTTCCTTGTGGGCCATCAACGCCAGCAGCTGGTCTCTCGGAGGAAGGCTCACCCACGGCCGAGTGGTGAGGTAGGTCTCGAGAAACTGGTCGGAAACAATCTTCACCCACTCTGCGAAGTTGTGCGCCGCGTGGTATTTGACCTCGGCGACAGCCGCCACGTGAATAAACGAGCACAACATGCCGACTACGTCCTGAAGCCACGACTCTGGGGTGTGACCGAGGGGATCGCCATCAAAGTCGATGATGAAGTAGGAATTACCCTGCTTGAGAATTTGGCCGACGTGCAAGTCACCGTGAGCGAGCGTGGTGCCATCAAAAGCGTTGTGCATGAGTGCAACGACTTCGCCAAGGGCCCCCGGCCAGGTTTCGCCGTGGTTTTCCATCGCGTGTGCGACACACCAGGTCCAGCCGTCTGCTGAACCAGGGAGAAATTCTTGAACTCCTGCAAGTAGGTGTTCAGAATTGTCTGGAGAAGTCCAAGTGATATGACCGAAGTGGGTTGGGGTGTGCGGGTAATTGTGCGCGCTGAGACGCCGCTCCTTGGTAAGAGTTCGGTGTGACCCCACCGTCATGTTCCACTTGATAATCCAGGTGTTGTTCAGCACAAACGACTCGTTTGTTTGGTCGACCTCTACTCGTTCTTCGCTGACAACCGACGCATCGAGTCTGATGGTCGAGGAAAAACTGCCGTGATGGCCTCTCGGCATGCCCGTGATGAAAAAATCTCCGGCCCGAGCACGTCGCAATTCCCCGTCGTCGATGATCGGTAGCGCAAAGGTTGTGGCCGACTGGTCGACGAGGTAGATGGTTTTGTTGTCATCCACTGACCAACAATCCACAACGACACCAGCCTGGTCACCGACTGCGCCGGCTCGATGAGGTGGCACGAGCCGGCGCAAAAGGTCGGCTTCGATTGCACTACCGATTTTTATGGGCCAACCCCACTGACTCGATGACGTTTGCCCCAACCGACAACCCGTCGCGGGCCCGGATTTGCTCGCCCTGCGTGACAAGTTTTTGTCGCAAATCGTGGTCTCCCAGCAGAGTGTCGAGGGCACGGAGCATCTCGTTGTCGCTAAAGGAGTAAGTGTCTAGACGAATGCCGAAGCCCAGTTCGTGAATTCGCTGGGCGTTGTCGTACTGGTCCCAGAACAGGGGCAACACAATCATCGGCTTGCCGAAGTGCAATGACTCGGTCGTGGTGTTGTTCCCACCGTGAGTAATCACCAGGTCAACCTGGTTGATGATGGTGGTTTGGGGGAGGAACTCTGCTCCCACCATATTGTCCGCTAACTCGAACTCGTCGTGCTGGGGCCCCTTGCTCACGATAAATCGGTGCGGGGTTGTTCCCAGGACATCCACGAGCCGCTTCATGAGGGCCACGTCGGCACTGCCAAGAGAGCCAAGCGACAAGTAGATGAGGGCTGAGCCCTCTGGGCGGTTGCGCACCT